>CAZNNK010000233.1:0-4764 GCA_964574085.1 uncultured Coleofasciculus sp. | reverse complement strand
CTTAATTCCGCAATTTCTGCTTCTAATTCCGCCTTCTGATTCTGGGCTGATTGAATCAGTCGGCGAATGACTCCCCCAATTGTTCTATCTGACTCGTGAGTGGGGCGTTTTTGATATGTCTGGCAAGTTGTTCGACAAGTTCGCTACGACTGGTGTTTGACTTTTTGGCTAACTTGTCCAGTTTGTCAATGCTGCTTGGCGTCAGCATTGCGCTAATTCTGACTTTGTATTCCCCGTGTCTTGTTTCTCGGTTTCTCATTCCCAGATTTTATACCTATATATGTAAGTGACAATTAATCTCTTAATATACACACCTATAAATCATAAAGACATGATAAAGTGATTTTGAAAAGAATATACACAGTAAATTACTGAGTGATAGAGCGCTGCATCGCTTGGCGGTCATTGCTGTGACATATTAAATTCCTAATTTCCCCCTGAATGTAAGGAGGTGATGTCTAAACGCAAATCGTTTAGATCCAAGTTCTCATGGCTATTTCCAAGGGCGATCGCCTGTGTCTGTGTTTTGTCTGCGATCGCCTGAACATTGGGCTTATGTTCTGTTTGTGCATCGGCGCGATCGAGGTGGACAATTCATCAGTTACCGCAAACTCAAGTTATGGCTGGACGCGATTACTGCCTTAATTCAAAAGACCAAAACCTTGGACGAACTTTGGCAACTGGGATTATGGATTCGACAAGAATGCAAAAAGTTTAACTATGCTGAACCTGTTGTGGAATACCTGCGCTGTGTTTGGGCAAAACACCGAGACAAGTTACGACGCCAATTTAATGCTGAAACCCTTACTTAATAAAAGATCCCCCTTCCGTCCCCCTTATAGATCCCCCTTCCGTCCCCCTTCAAAAGGGGGAAGCCAGAGGATGCTTCGCATTTATTGCACTGGGAAACAAGAAACTATTGCAGTTGTCAGGGTCATTGGGACATCAGATACCTTCAGAAATAAATTAAAGTCCCCCTTTTTAAGGGGGATTTAGGGGGATCTAAACGTTAGGATTGAAGTCAGATGAAAACTGTTCCCTGTTGCCTAATTAACATTACAACGCCTCATCCAGGGCTTCAGCTTCTTCCTCAGAACCCGATAAAGGAACTAACGCCACCGCTGCGATCGCATCCTCTTCATCTAAGCGCTGGACTCGTATCCCTGTCGCCATTCGGGATTGGGGGGAAATGGCATCAATGGCTTGGCGAATAATAATTCCTCGCATGGTTACCATCATCAGTTCATCCCCTTCATTCACCACCCGCAATGCAGCGAGTTTATCTTTGTTATGGCGGAACTTAATTGCCACTAATCCCATTCCGGCGCGATTTTGCAGCCGGAATTGAGACACTGGCACTCGCTTACCTAAACCGCCTGTGGTAACCACCAAAACCCAGGGTCCTTGACCGGCGGTTTCGTGAATTTCTTCCCCATTCACTTCATCGCTGATATCGTCTTCTGTTTCCACCTCCTCACTGTTAGCTGTAGCAATCAGCCTCTCGACAACTTGAGCCGGGAGAATATCCATACTAATCAACTCATCCTTAGAGCGCAGTTTCATTGCCTTCACGCCCCGTGTTGCCCGACCTAGGGGACGCAGTTGATCGTGATCGGCTTTAAAATGAATTGCCATGCCCTGACTGGAACCCACGATAATACTATCTTCGGCTCGGCATAGACGCACCCAGCGCAGTTGATCGCCTTCACCCAGCGAAATAGCAATTAACCCATTTGCCCGGATATTACTAAAGGCATCCAACACCGTTTTTTTGATATACCCTTTACGAGTTAACATCACCAAATACACATCATCGGTGAACTCGGAAACGGGGACAACCGAGGTAATTTTTTCATCGTGGGGAATAGGAAGCATCTGCACGATAGGAACCCCTCTGGCGGTGCGAGACGCGGCAGGGATTTGGTAGGCGCGTAGGGAATAAACGACACCGCGATCGCTAAAAAAGAGGAGGCTGTCGTGATCACAGCAGGTGAGGAAATGCTCAACCCCGTCATCTTCCTTCATCCGGGCGGCGGCTTTGCCCCTGGTTGCCCGGGCTTGGGCAGCAAAGGAGTGAATCGGCATCCGTTTAATATACCCTTGTTCGGTGACTAAAATCACCGCTTTTTCATTGGCGATTAGGTCAATATCATCCAGTTCCCCTTCCACCTCTTGAATGGCAGTGCGACGGGGTGTATCGTGGGTGGTTTTAATCTGAATCGCTTCGGTTTCAATAATTTCCAGAATCCGCGATCGATTCGCCAAAATATCTTGCAGATCGGCAATGCGAACTCGTAACTCTTCGTGTTCGGCTTGAATTTTCTGGGCTTCTAATGCCGTCAACCGTCGCAGTTGCATTTGCAAAATGGCGTCGGCTTGGGGTTCAGACAGTCCAAATTGCTCGATTAATTGACTCTTGGCGGTGGCGGTATCATTAGCCGCACGAATGACAGCGATAACAGCATCTAGGTTATCCAGGGCAATGAGTAACCCTTGCAACAGATGATCCCGTTCCTCCGCTTTGCGGAGTTCGTATTGGGTGCGCCGGGTAATTGTTTCAATGCGGAACTCCAGGAAGACCTCGAGGAACTGCTTGATCGTCAACAGTTGGGGTTCATTCCCGACTAATGCCAACATATTGGCACCAAAATTGGTTTGTAGGGGGGTTTGTTTGTAGAGATTATTGAGAACCACACGGGGATAGGCATCCCGTTTCAATTCAATCACCACCCGCATTCCCCGGCGATCGCTTTCGTCGCGAATATCGGAAATGCCTTCGATGCGCTTATCATTCACCAATTCGGCTATTTTCTCAATTAATGCCGCTTTATTGGTTTGATAGGGCAATTCGGTGACAATAATCGCCTCTTTATCCGGGCGTCCCCGGTGTTCAATGGTTTCAACTTGCGCTACACCCCGCATGGTGATGGAACCGCGTCCGGTAGTGTAGGCGTCTTTGATGCCGGATCTGCCCAAGATTTGACCACCCGTGGGAAAGTCAGGGGCGGGAATGTACCGCATCAATTCTTTCTCGGTGATTTCTGGGTTATGGATGAGGGCGACTAAGCCATCGACCAATTCCCCCAGATTATGGGGTGGGATATTGGTTGCCATACCGACAGCAATACCCGATGATCCATTCAGGAGTAACTGGGGAACCCGGGCGGGGAGAACAATCGGTTCTTGTTGTGATCCATCGAAGTTATCTAGGAAATCGACCGTCTCTGACTCAATATCCCGGAGTAGGGAGTCTGTGGCTAAGGATTGCAAGCGGCATTCTGTGTAACGCATTGCCGCCGGGGGGTCATTATCCACCGACCCAAAGTTACCATGTCCGTTAATGAGGGGCGATCGCATGGAGAAATCCTGTGCCATGCGAACTAAGGCATCGTAAACCGCTGTATCGCCGTGGGGGTGATATTTCCCTAAGACTTCACCCACAACCCGGGCGCATTTCCGGAAAGGGCGATCGGGCGTGAGTCCCAGTTCATGCATCGCATAGAGAATCCGCCGATGTACTGGCTTGAGTCCATCCCTCGCATCGGGTAGCGCCCGACCCACGATGACACTCATGGCATATTCTAGGTATGACCTAGACATTTCGCTGCGAAGATTTGTCGGGACAATCCGCTCTTGGGAGGTACTCATAGAACGAAAAACTCCATAAAAATTCAGGATTTAGGCAAAAAACACGCAAAAATAGAGTTAAACTGCCCTGTTTAACCCGAATCCTTGCTCAAATGTGCCTCTTTCTTTTAATATTTTAACACAAGTTTACCCGGACTCGGAGTCAGGGAAAGCCTTAGTGAGATAAGGGATAGAGGGGGTTTCGGGGCAGTGCGATCGCGCCAAGTCCAGATGAGCCGTTACTCACTGCTGACGTCTGAGCGGTTTTGAGATAGTTTAGAGTTACGTTGCCGAGTGCCGTATAGCGTACAGGGGAAACTAATCGGGTCACAGGTAACGGCTGATTGATAGGAGGCGATCGGTTAGGCTTTCCGCCTTGCTAAACGCTCTGTAATTACCCGAAACAAGGAAACAGGAACCATGGAAATAGCTATTGCTATAATCGCGTTTTGTATCATTGCAACGTTGGTAATGCCGGGACTGCTGTCTCGGAACCTGACGATTGCGTTGCTTGGCTTTGCTATCTTGTATTTGGTAAGACCTAATCTACTGACCACAGAGCAAGCTTTGGCGATTATTGTGTTCGGTATTCTGTTTATGTTGGTTATTCCTGATCTAGCGAAGAAATAGTGAGCATTATTAACAGGATGGGTAGGGGCGCACTGACGTGCGCCCATCAATGTTTTCTCGATCAGTCAACAATCTTTTATTATTATTTTAGTAAGCATCATTCCTTGATCATACCATAAGGGCTGGCTTATGGGCTGTATAATCCGGCGCATTATTCGGTTGGGTAAAGTGCCAGCTAAGTCTTACTGAACAAGGCAGGGAGTGGCTAGATTACAAGGCTTACTATGTCAGCTAAAGATATTTATCACAGTGCCGTTCGTTCAGCCTTAATTAAAAAGGGTTGGACAATTCCTCATGACCCTCTAACGGTTCCTATTAAGCATTCAATATACTCCAATTAACTTACCTTTGATGAAGTATGGCGCGATCACTCAGAGTTAACCCCCGACGTATTAATTTTGTCAAGTCAGCTTTGCTACATAAAGGGTTTGCACGTCAGACAGATCTTGCTGAAAGATTGCAACTATCTCTGTCTACCGTAAGTAATTTTCTGAATGGCAAACCTGT
>CAZNNK010000232.1:0-8595 GCA_964574085.1 uncultured Coleofasciculus sp. | reverse complement strand
TCCTGAGCCTGCGAAGGATCTGCTGAGGGTGGAGTCTCACGCAAATACGATGAAAAAAAACACAACCCTGAAAACACTACTCCATACGACCAGCCATGCTATCTTCTGGCTCTGGAATCTTACCTTTTTGCTGGTCGTTTACTTTGGTCTATTGCCCCTGATTGGGGGTGATTTGGTCGTCGCCATATTGTCTGGTGAGATTGAATCTGAATTCCTCCTCCCCTTAGTTGGTCTCATCGCGGTACCAACGGTCTGTACTTTGATTGGGGGGTGGCGCTTACGCCGACAACCGTTAGAGCTAATGCGTCTATTCTATGGCGTAGAAGCTCCCCTATTTGCCCTATGCCTGGTTCGCTTGTTCCTGCTGCGAGAACTCACTCCTGCTAGCACCTTGATCCTGGGAACAGGAGTAGCGTGCATGCTGGCATTTTTCCTGGAAGTGCTGCGTGGCTATGCTCAACGGAATCAAAAATTAGCATGGCTACAACTGTTCACTCACAGCTTGATGCTGTTGGTTGGTGTATTCACCGGATTATTACTATTATTCTATGCCGTACCTACAGCGGCGGTTTTAGTCGGTCAGTTCTTTGCCTTTGACTGGGTAGACGAACTGTGGTCAATTTTACAGTATGACTCATCTTTCGTTATCTGGGGAGGACTTGCCTTTCTCCTCTATGGCTTTAGCTGTACTCTATTCTTAGGGATGCCCTCGGCACTAGCCGCCTTATATGTTCAATCCGGGTATCGTATCATAAACAAATTTGCCTCCCAGTATGGCAAAAAACGCACGGTACAGGGTACGGTTGCTGTACTCAGTGTTTGGATGATTCTGTTTATCTCATTCACGACACAGCCCCAGGTCAAGGCATTTAAGCTGTTGGCTCAACCTGTCCAAACCGATAGCGCTAGGACAGCCCTCTTAGACCAGTCCGAGGCGATTCGCACCGGATTGCTGAACGCCTATTTGTCCTCCTATCGCTATCTGAGTCCCAGGGAAGATAATAACCATATCCAGGCGATGTATCGTAGCGTCTTTGGTTTACCCGAGTCACTTTGCCAGTTTTTACAGGAGAGTTATAACCAACTGATGTCGCCGTTTTTGTACAACGGTTCAGGTTCAGATATCGAAAAAGCCGAAAAACTCTACGCCGAATTCTTTGACACTCCCATCCAAAAAGCTGAGCGCAAGGCAGTACAACGCGCCTTGCAATCGACGGCAATTGTGGATCAGGCAAAGGCAGGTGTCCTAAATATTAACCAGAAAAAGGTATGGCTGCGATCGCAACAAGTCAGCGTTACCGAACATGGGGATTGGGCGGAGGTGGAACTCTATGAGGTATATGAAAATCAAACCAACGATGTAGAGGAAATCCTCTACTATTTTTCCTTACCCGAAAGTGCCACAATTACAGGCTTATGGCTGGGAGACACCGATCAGCGATCGCAACGCTTCCCGTTTCAGGTTTCACCACGGGGGGCGGCGCAAAAGGTCTATAATTCCCAGGTGAGGCGATCGCGACCCGTTGATCCAGCCTTACTCGAACAGGTAGGAC
The DNA here is from genome assembly GCA_964574085.1 of uncultured Coleofasciculus sp. Classification (GTDB taxonomy): domain Bacteria; phylum Cyanobacteriota; class Cyanobacteriia; order Cyanobacteriales; family Coleofasciculaceae; genus Coleofasciculus. The sequence continues at coordinate 7,042 of CAZNNK010000232.1, read as the reverse complement.
CTCGCCTTTATCGCCTCAGAGCATTTCCAGTTCCGCCCAAATTATCATTTCGGGAGCAACGAGACTCAACCGAACGCCCCACGCAAATGCATCTGTGGTTAACGTATAACGTGATGCGACAAGCACAGGGATGGGCGCTACCTCGGTTAGCCGAGAAACGGAATATCTTCTGGACAAAAGACACTCAACGCTTGGGCAATAAAGGGGCGATGGTGACGGCTAAAGATGAGTGGCTTCCTGAATTTTTACCCGCCACCGATCAGCAGCCGCCACAAGTCCATCAAGTGAATTTACCAGAGGGTTACCAGATTACGGCAAAACCACTAGGTAGAGAGGATTACACCTTACCCCAAGGTAAGCGGTTTGCCGTCGTGGTTGATAGTTCGCGCAGCATGTCAGCCCAGGTTAAAGCACTGACAAAAACCTTCAATTGGTTAAACCAACAGGGCTTCGCGGATAACACGTTTGCCAACAATGATGCCGATTTGTACATTACGGATGCTGCGGGGAAACCACCTCAGCGTATCGACGATATCCGCGCATTTAATCCGGCGAAGATCACATTCTATGGCACACTCCACTATCAGCAGATGCTGCAACAGTTTCTCCAATTGCAAGGCGATACGCCTTATGATGGTATTTTACTGATCACGGATCAGGGGAGTTATGAATTATCCGAGGACAGTAAAGAGGGGCTAGACATGCCTGCACCGTTATGGATGGTGCATCTGGGCGCCTTGCCACCGGCTTATGATGATGGGATGTTAAAAGCGATTCAAGATAGTGGGGGGGGTGTATCTACAGAACTCCCAGAGGTCTTGCAGCGATTGGCAACCAAGGCAACATTAGCCCCATCGGTGGTAACTGTAGTGGATGGCTATGCTTGGTCAATGGCAAAAACTGCCAGTGAAACCACGGTTAAAAACGGTTTTGAGCCGTTAGCCGCAAGGCAACTTGTCAAAGGATTGAGTCAACCGATCAAGGGAGATAATCTGGCTCAACTCGATGCCATTCATGCGATCGCCAAAACCTATAAATTGGTGACGCCCTACTCATCAATGATTGTCCTGGTCAATGATCAGCAGCGAGAGGCACTTAAGCAAGCCGAAGCCGAAACGGATCGTTTTGATCGTCAGGTGGAAGATGGACAAGAACAGCTCAATCAGCCGAATAACCCTTTTTCCACCCCTGTGCCTGAACCTGTAAATGGTATGGTTGTCGGTTCGCTAGCGATCGCGCTGATCCTAGTTCTCAAACGTCAACAATGGTTGAATAAGAAGGCTGGCTAAAGGTTCAACATCCATAGTGTAGGCGGTGGCAATTTTCCTCTGCCCACCTCCAAATCCGGAGTCATTGGCGATATTGGCGTATCCAGTATATATTTTTAGCGATCAGCTTACCTTCATGGGGACAGACCAAGAAGCTGAGACCCAAACTCGTGACGCAGATGGATCAAGATGAAATTAAACGGTTAGGTGCTTCCCTCAGACAGATCGATCCAGGGATATTAAGCCCAGCCAAAGAGGGAATCACCAAAGTTTGGTATCAAGGAGGCGAGCCTTATTTTGACGTCGTAGTAGAACTTCGCCACGGCGAAATTGAGTGGTTTCAATTTACCTTGCGGGGTAAATCTATCTCCTGGAGACCGAGATTTTCGGGTTTGCAAACGGGAAAAACGAATGAATTAGACACGAATGACCTGACGTTTCATCCAGCTACTAAACTGGTTGAACAAAACAACCAACAAGATTATCAGTTTATTGAATTAGCTCACGCTATTCTAAAAACTCGCGCCAATGAACCTCTGTTCAAGCAAATTCTGACATTGTTCGATTCGGCTTAGAGCGTCGGCTAAAGTGGAATCAGCTAAAGTTTAACACTAACATCCTCCCATTGCCTGTTGTCGATTGCTTATTTCTGTAATAATGACGATCTGTGTAATGTAATTAGGAAGGAGGGGGCTGTATGGCTGGCAGTAAAGTTGATGCCGATTTGTGGATAAGCGAATATATCACGCCTTGGGATATCTATGTTCATGGAATTACCAAGGTTTTGGTTTACCAAAAAACCGCCTATCAGGAGATGTATATTGTTGAAACAGGAGCCTATGGCAAAGGCTTAGTTTTAGACGGCAAATGGCAGTCGTGTACAGGGGATGAGTTTATTTACCATGAAGCCCTGGTTCATCCGGCGATGATTAGTCATCCGAATCCGCGCAAGGTTTTGGTATTGGGCGGGGGTGAAGGGGCAACAGTGCGGGAAATCCTACGTTGGAAAACCGTTGAGCAGGTGATGATGGTGGATATTGATGGTGAGGTTGTAAAGGCTTGCCGACAACACTTGCCAGAAATGCATCAAAATGCCTTTGATGACCCTCGAACTCAACTGGTGATTGGTGACGCTCTAGATATTTTAGACAACATGGAGCAACAGTGGGATATTGTCATCTGTGATCTGTCTGATCCGATTGAAGAAGGACCATCCTATAAACTGTTTACCAAAGAGTTTTTTGAGAAAGTCCAGCCCGTTCTCACAGCGGATGGGTTATTAGTCCTGCAAGCTGGACCGGTGGGAACGTTCGCGGTCAAAGCCCATGCTCGTCTGGTTAACACTCTAAACTCCGTTTTTCCCCATATACACTCCTATTGTTGCTATACCCCTACCTACGGTGAACCCTGGGGATTTGCGATCGCCTCTGCCCAAGCCATTGATACTCAACCCAATCCGGCTACCGTTGACCAATACCTGCAAGACAAGACAACAGGGGGCTTGCGCCTAATCGACGGTGTGGCGTTATTAGGACTGTTACAAACCCCTGCCTATATCCGTCGGGCGATCGCCTCGGAAACTCAAGTCTATACCTTAAACGAACCGCCAAAATTCTTTGGTAAGGGGGCATTGAATCAATCCTCTCAATCGTGATCGACTGCCTGAGAATGCCAACCTGATACCGAGTTGCGCTTAAACGTAGTGGATAGGACGAGCTGGGGGAGATGTTAGCTGTTGGCGTTATTTCTGCCTTCTTGCACTAGGGGAGCGGAGGAAGCGGGGGAGAGAACGTTATATCTTTAGATCGCAAATCGCAACTTGGCATGACCCACGAGATCACAATGTAAAAAATTGTTACAATATATGTAACGATTTATTGCAGTCTTAAAAAAAATAGACAGAAAAAAGGAAGACAACAGCGTAAAATTGCCAGTAAAACCAAGTAAATGAAGTTCTCAAGACTTTCAGGGTGCGACTCTCATATTTACTAGCTGATGCTCCTCCTTGGTAGGTGGATAGCTGTCATAGCTATCAAATAGCCAATACCATAAAAGTGCTAACCTGTCAAGCTTTATTGAATAAGTCATCATCCCCGTAATTCTGCCCAGCTACGCCGATCTTCACCCCAGAGACATTGCTCATGCAGCCTAGTGGTCTGCCATTTCATTCCTTAGCTCTAGAACCAGCAATTGATGCTCATTTTTTGACCGTTGCACCAGATACCCCGCTGGTGGATGTCTTGGCGCTGATGAGTCGATTTCGCAGTTGCCGATTACCCAACCGGGCGTTAGGAACGGACATGAGTCACATCCCCAGGCATCTCCCCCAAATTTCCTGCCTGTCTCAGGAAGAAGATGCCGTGTTTGGTGTGGCGGATACGGCGGCGGGTTGTGTATTAGTGATGGAAGGAGCGCGACTGGTGGGCGTATTCACCGAGCGCGATATCGTTAGGTTAGCGGCGGCGGGTCTTCCCTTAAGCCAAGTCAATATTTCCGAAATCATGACCCGACCCGCGATTACACTGCAACCGTCACCGTCTCACGATATCTTTCCCGCATTGGGACTCTTACGTCAGCATCGGATTCGTCACCTGCCGATTGTCAATGACCAAGGGCAACCCATGGGAATTGTCACCCATGAGAGTATTCGCAAAGCCCTGCAACCGGTTAACCTGCTAACGCGATTGCGCTGTGTGCAAGATGTGATGACCACAGCGGTGATTCATGCACCCGTAACCACAGCGGTGCTACAGTTAGCCCAGCTCATGACAGAGCATCAAGTCAGTTGCGTGGTGATTACTCAAGTTAGAGAGTCAGAACTTCAGCCTGGAGAACAAGACGCCTTCACGCCAACTGGATGTTTACCTCCTTTGACTCAAGCCTCTTGTCCCTGTCCAATGCTGTATTTTCAGTCCCTGATTCCAGTGGGTATCGTCACGGAACGCGATATTGTGCAGTTTCAGGCATTAGAACTAGATTTATCCCGCCTGAAGGCTCAAGAGGTGATGAGTACACCCCTATTTTGTTTAGGTCCCTCGGATTCCTTATGGCTCGCCCACGAGCAAATGCAGCAGCATCGGGTGCGACGGTTGGTTGTTCGCGGCAATCAGGGAGAATTAGTGGGGATTGTGTCCCAAACCAGCCTGCTGCAAGTGCTGAACCCTGTGGAAATGTATGGGGTGATTGAACTTTTGCAACAGGTGGTAGAAGAACGAACCTCTGAATTAGCCCAGACGAATGAACGGCTACGCCATGAAATTGGAGAACGCCAGCGAGCGGAGTTAGCCCTGCAAAAATCCCATGACCAATTGAAAATTCAAGTTGAGCAGCGCACAGCCCAGCTTACTCAAGCCAATATCCGGCTTCAACAGGATATTCTAGAACGCCAGCGGGTAGAAACAGCCCTGCGGCAAAGTGAAGCCCAGTTGAAAAAACAAACCCGCGAACTCACACGCATGATCCAGCAACTGCATTCTTATCAAAGTCAGTTGATTCAGAGCGAAAAAATGTCGTCCTTGGGACAACTGGTTGCTGGGGTGGCGCATGAAATTAATAATCCAATTAATTTTATTTACGGCAATATTGCTTACGCTTCTCAGTACGTTCAGGATGTGATGGGTCTGCTGGAACTCTATGAGCAGTATTATCCCCAGCCTGTATCCGAAATTCAAGAAACGAGCGAGGACATTGACTTAGAGTTTGTCAAAACTGACCTGCCCAAACTGATTAACTCGATGCAACTGGGTGCTGATCGCATTCGCAATTTGGTGCTGTCGTTGCGAAATTTCTCCCGCTTGGATCAAGCGGAGATGAAATCGGTGGATTTGCATGAGGGATTAGACAATACACTGTTGATTCTCCAAAATCAACTCAAAGCCACGCCCGGTCTAGTTGAAGTGCAGTTGGTGAAGGACTACGGGGATTTACCCTTGGTGGAATGTTATCCGGGGCAACTTAACCAAGTGTTTATGAATCTGTTGAGTAATGCCATTGATGCCCTCGAAGAGTTGCGACAGGTCAATGCTCAAGCCCAGTTGTCTGATGGACAATCCTCTAGTCCTTATCCCACGATTGTGATTCAGACGGCGATTAAAGAGGTGAAGCGTCCTAAATCCCAGGCAAAATCATTGTTAGTGAATCAATGGGTGGTGGTTCGCATTACTGACAATGGGTCGGGGATGACTGAGATGGTCCGTCAACGTCTATTTGATCCGTTTTTCACCACTAAACCAGTGGGAAAAGGCACGGGTTTGGGGTTATCGATTAGCTATCAGATTGTCGTGGAAAAACATGGGGGATATCTTCAGTGTAATTCTGAACCCGGGCAAGGCAGTGAGTTTGTGATTGAAATTCCCCTGCGACAGATACATTAGCTGTTGAGAGCAATCCGTTGGGAGCATACCAATTTTGCACATTAGCTCTTTGGGGAGGTCTGAAACCATTGAAATACCGTCGTTTTAGGTGATGTTGTTTCCAAAATGGTATGCTTCCAATCCGCTAGCTTTTTTTTTGCTTTCTGGAATAGTCTTGCTTCAGTAGAACTCCACAGCCTAGTACACTCACTAAGCCTAGTAAAGTAGCTGGTTCCGGAACAGCTTGGGAAACCGATTCGTACCTAAGATTATCAAAAGAAAATCGAGAACCATTGTAAATTTCTTTGAAACTTACTTCAGCCCGTAAAAAAGGTGTTGTGCTTTCGACACCTAAGAATCCACCTGGTATGGAATACAAATTCTGATATCCAGATGCATCTTCAGAAATAGTTCCCAGGGAAAAATTATTTACATCGAATAGTTCTACAGTAGTAGCGTTAGGAACTACTACAGTAGTTCCTAACGCAGGTGTTGCAAACCCATATCCTAGTCGATTCTGCGGATTGGGAAATATCAATGATAGTACACCAGAAGCAGGTCCACTAATCATAGGCGTACCAAGACCATTGACTAGATGACCAGTACCACTAGAAAGATCAGCGTCTAGGGAGGGCTGACCATTTACAGTAAATTGATGAAGGACATCACGGAATGTCTGACCATGAACAGGTTCAGTAAGAGGAACTTCAAATACATGCTCTTCATAACGTACTAATGTTTCATTTCCAGAAAAATCATTGATGCCTATGGGGAAAATAGCCGCAAAAGCTGGTTGTGACTTTATTACCCAAAAGCCTAAACAAATGCCTAGAGTAGCTACAGCAAACTTATTCATGTTTGATCCAGTCCTGTTTCTTGAGATGCGACTACCTAGTAGAGTACTGCAAATTGGTTTTTGTGGAGTTAGTTAAATACAATCTTTATTAAAGTTTTATTTAGTAAACTATTTGACAATTTTATTAACGTAAATAATGATTAATTGTAAAAAAGTGTAACCAAGCGCTAAAGTTACCTTGGTTAAAGCAAAAATGCAAAAGCTATAAAATCGCTTCAACTTAAAATTTACATTTCTTCAAGACAGAGAATCAGCGAAACAACGCAAATACGTCCAACTCATAATTTAAAGTTATAATGCAGGATGAGACTGACCTAACTCTTAATCTTTACACAACCTTTAAGAAAAAGCTCTTGACAAGAAAGCCAGATTAGCACTTATGCCCAAAACCACCAATCGTAGTAAATTATGGGCATCTATGGGGTGTTACTTATGAAGGTAGAGCGTCACGGCATTTCCTCTCCCCCTGCACCCACCCCCACACCCTGTCCTGTCTCTTATACAAAAAAGACGCTGCCGACGACTAGTAGAGTGTATTTAAAGGTGTGGGGGGGATAAATAAAAAA
>CAZNNK010000231.1:6151-8603 GCA_964574085.1 uncultured Coleofasciculus sp. | reverse complement strand
ATATTACACAACATGACTACATCTGACTATATTCTTATTGAAACTTTACAATACTTCGGTGGAAATACACCATTTTTTACAAAATGCTACCCAAGTTATACGGGTTGCTAGATTATTTTATATATATTTAGTTGAGTAGTGATTAGCACATATAAAATAAAACGTCTACAACTTTATCGAAACTTTATCGATTTTTTGCGAAACTTCATGTAAACTTTATAAAGAGATAAGGAAATTTGTGGGCAGGCGACGAAAGCTCAAGGGCTGAAGACATCGCCGGTTAGAGGACAACCAGAGGTTATTAGAGCCAAGAGTGGGTTAGCCAAAGCCTAACCCTGTGTATGTGCTGTTAAGAAGGCTCAATCTATAAAGTCACGGAGATACTGCAATGAAAACTAATATCCAGAAACTGCTCGTCGGGGCATCACTTGTTATGGGTGTCAGTGCGATCGCCACCAATCCAGCGTCGGCGGCATCTATTACGGGGGCGGAAGTTACAGGAACTGCCCCCAATAACTTTGAAGTGTGGGATGTTGATCCAGCGGTCACTTGTGAAGCACAATTTTGTTTAGGGTCAAAAGGTACGGATACCTCCAACCTGACCGATATCTTAGCGGGAACCGCTTCTGCTCCCGGAGGGAATATTGAGTTATTTAAGACCAGTGAAGGAGGATACCCGGATCTGGAAAGCTTTTTGGACTACGACGAGGTTACCAGCTTAGACATAGACTTTAATGATGATACAGGTATCACTCTCAGTAGTCTCACCGCCAAGGATTTGTTTGGCTCAAGTTTAGATACATCATATACATCAGATACTGTTGCCACAAAATGGTTTAATGATGCCTTTGACGCCAATGTGGACGGGGTTATAAGTTCTGTTAATAGTACCTTGAGCAGTAATCCGATCATTCGACCTATGCTGGGGGTTGGTTCGACGGTTGATAATGAAGCTGAACTGTATACAGCTATAGTTAATGGGTTAACTACCCTTGGTTATGGATCAGAGGCTTCTAAGTTTAGTAGTCGTGAAGCTATATTCGATACCTTCCTAAACCAGGGCGGATTCCAGCGCTCAGTTGATCCTAATGTTGCCTTCGTCAACAAAAACGGCAATAATGTCGAGTTTGGGCTAGCAGGTCACGCGAACTTGATATTCTATGCTCCTGATAATGTCGTCGAGGCGCTTGAGGACTTTGGTATAGACTTTACATTGCGAGCTAGTGAACTGGTTAAGGTTTCCTACCCTGGTAAAGAGGATATCATGTACTCGTTCACTGGCTCATCCTCTAATGTGGCTTCCAATGATGGCTCGTTTAATTTTACTTACGTAGCTGATCCTGCTCTGGAAGCCAATACTCCTGCAAATACTCCTTCTGCACCGGAACCCTCTTTTATGCTAGGAAGCCTATTGGCGGCGGGAGGAATGTTTGCCGCAAAGCGTAAGCGAAAAAAATAGTCAGTTACAGATTAGAACGTTTGTATTATATTTGAGGGAGATAACTCCCTCTTTTTTTTGTGCGATCGCGTCCCTACAACTTAACGATCCAGAAAATTCATCAAAACTTTATATAAGCTTCATGGTTACTTTACCTAATCAGGTCTATACATCCCATAGATTAAAAAGGGAAACACGTACATAATGTAGGAGAGCGGTAAATCGACATGAACAAGCTATCTATGGCAGTTGCTGGAGCTGGAGTTATGGCTCTCGGCGTGGTAGGTATGGCTCCGGCTGAAGCGGCTCACTTGACAAAAATTGACTCCTCTGGAGCTGTTGCGTTTGACGTAGATGTTAGTCCCTTGGTATCGCCATTTTTACCATCAGATCTTCAAGCGATCCTTGCTCCACAACAGGTAGATTTCGACAGTACAATTATTGTCGATAATGCCCATGGTCGGTTATCTGATGCAGAAGATGAAGAGTTAACTGTTGGTCTTAGTCATGTTGAGGACTATTTAGAGGAACTCTTACCTAGTGTCTTTTTACCATTGATCGATGATATTGACTTTCAGGGTTCTGTTCTAGATTCCCAGAACAATTTGCTCTCTGAGTTTGATGTCTTTTACCGAGATAATGAAATTGTTGCAGGTAACTATGAATATACCAATATAAAAAGCTGTCTAGAGAGTACCTGTAGTGTCTTGTTTAACGGGAATGCTAGCGCTTCTGTATTTTCTTCTTCCGATATTAATTTGATAATAAGCGGCGGTTTTACCCAAACAGCAATGTCTCTTGTGGATGACGATTCTGTAGAGCCAGGTTTAATATCTTTCGACTATTCAATCGCTCCAATCGACTCTATACCCGAACCGATCTCCTTGTTACCTGTTGATTCTGAACCTGAAGTCGAACCACCTGTGGCAGAAGCCCCCTCTGAACCTGAACCTGAAGTCGAACCACCTGTGGCAGAAGCCCCCTCTGAACCCGAACCTGAACCACCTGTGGCAG
>CAZNNK010000231.1:0-6051 GCA_964574085.1 uncultured Coleofasciculus sp. | reverse complement strand
AACCTGAACCACCTGTGGCAGAAGCCCCCTCTGAACCCGAACCTGAACCACCTGTTGTAGAAGAACCGTCTACAGATCCATCGGAAGAATTGGGTGACGAATCTGATATCGCATCTGTACCGGAACCTACCACATTATTAGGGTTATTTGGCTTGGGTGGTTTCTTTGCTGCAAAACGTAAGCGAATGAAAGCAGATTAGTGAATTGAGAGCATGCAGCCCCAATAATACCTCAGTTACCGTAAGGTGGGTAAGAGCAATGAATGATAATATAAGCGTTTCAAGGTTTATAAATCTTGCCCACTCTACATAAAATTGGCTTGCCATTGACGGCTGCAATATCCAATTCATCCCACGCCAAATCACAGATTATGGCGCGGGGTTTCTTGGCGATTAAGCTAACAAATTAATAACTAAGTATGCAAAAGCCGAAAAAAATTAACTGGACATCATTGCTGGCATCAAAATTGAGTCAATCACATGAATCACACCATTATCCGCCAGGATATCCGGTTTAACCACAATCGCTTGATTCACTTTATAACCACTGGACGTATCAATTGCTAATACTGAACCTTCTAGGGTTGGTACTTCTTGTAACTCGATCAGGTTATCGCTTCTGACATCTCCGGAGACAATATGATAGGTAAGAATTTTTTGGAGTTTGGGAATATCCTGTAAGAGTGTATCTAAGGTTCCCTGTGGCAGTTTCGCAAATGCCTGATCGACAGGGGCAAAAACGGTGTAAGGACCGGGACTCTTGAGAGTATCGACCAAATTGGCAGTCTCAACCGCCTTGACTAGGGTGTTGAACGAACCAGCGTTGATGGCAGTCTCGACAAGATTGGGCATGAGTTTGATCGGGTTTTGAATGAATCTCCTGTTTAGGAATACAATAATTTGGTTCAAACTCACATCTTTCAAAGGTTAGAATTATTTCTCAAACCGTTCCATCAAACAATCAGCAATGCGTCGCGCTGCACCGGATTGACCCATACGACGGCGACCATTTTCGGCAATCAGTTGTAAGCGATCCGGATCGCGTAACAACTGCTGTAGGACTTCAGCCACTCGCTCGGGTTGTTCGACTAAAATTAAGGAGGGTCCTAATAGTCGGGTTTGGGCTTCAGCAAAGGCTGGGGTGTATTGAGGACCCGTTCCCGGAATCGCGATCGCAGGTTTTCCTAATCCGACAAATTGTTCGGTTGCGGTTCCTGCCATGGCAATGCAGCAGTCGGCTTGGAGTAGGCAAAGGGTATAGTCGTCTTGGGTTAATATCAAAGTGCCATTCTTTTGAGTAAACGCGATCGCAGTTGGGTCATTCAACTTCAGATTCACGTCTAGGTCTTCTAGAGGCTGCTGACGCCATCCATACCCAATCAACGTTTCTTGTAAGGGTTCAAGACTTAAAGCGGGTGCGATCGCGCCGAGAAACACCACTGATCGTTCCGAGTAAGCCTCCAATAACCCATTTGCGGCTAGGGCGATTTTCTGCCAATTCTGGTAGGCTTCTGGCATTCTCGAACCAGGTAATAATGCAACCACCAAAGGACGCTGCATTTCTTTTTGTTCGGCATCAGGTTCATAGAATATCGGTTCTGGGTGTTCCGGTTCAATCCCATCCATCATCGGGTTCCCTAAATCCAATGCTGGAATTGACCATTTTTGCAAAATTTCTGTTGTCAGTTTATCTCTAGGAAACACCGCCTTGCATCGCTTGCGACTCATCAACCAACGTTCCCACGGCAAATACACAGAACCAGACCATCCTTCGCGACGCTTGCGATTCGGTAACCATCCCGCTTCATCCCGCAGATAATACTCCGATTTAGCTGTCCCGACAAAAGCATAAGGGGCACCACTCAACCACGCAAACAAAAGCGGGACAATATCCCCCACCGCTAAAATCACCCCGCCGCGTTTCGCCCAACGGCGAACCGCTTTCAATTGCGCCCAGGTCAATTTCAACAAACCACTCTGCACATCCCGCAGCAGGTGACGCCCTTCCATATAGATAAAACCACCAGAGGGCATGGTTTGCACGGGTCCAACAATCGGAATATCCAATTGTCGATAGGCTGCACCTTCACCCACTAACGGCAATGCAGCTAATTCGGGCGCATCTGGGCTAGCGTTGAGTTCCTGTAGAATTCGGATAGCAATGACATCTTCTCCGTGACCGTTGCTGATGCACAGCAGTTGCATAGTTGATGATGGGTGTTAAATGCCACTATCAAATTTACCTTAAAAAACAGGGAACAGGGAATAGTTTCTAAGGATTGAGCGTTTTGATCGGCAACATAATTCTTCTCTTTTCATGAAAAACCTAACCAAGCCGGAAAAACCCCTGAAAGTCATTCTCTTCGATACCACGATGCGAGATGGAGAACTCACACCTGGAGTAAAAATGAATGTCCAGCAAAAAATAAGACTGGCTAAATTGCTCGAAACTATAGGTGTAGATGTACTTGAAGTCGGGTATCCAGGACAGTACACTAAGGATTTTGATGAAATAGTTACTATTGCTAAACAGATAAAAAAATCAATGATTTGTGGATTAGCCAGTTTCAAACGAGAGGAAATCCTCCGGGTGGCTGAAGCAATTAAACCCGCGAATCAAGGCAGAATTCATACGTACACATCGGTTAATATTCCCAGCCACAGACAAGCGGATGTATTAGCCACCATCAACGATAGTATTTCCCTTTGTCGCAACCTTTGTGATGATGTAGAATGGAGCGCCTTTGATGCACCTCGCAGTCATCCCGCTTTTTTGTGTCAAGCGATTGAAGTCGCTATCCGCCAAGGCGCAACCACCATCAATATTCCCGACAGCCTGGGATTGGAGTCACCGGAAAGCTTTGCTAAACTGATGCAAATGATTGTGAACCGAGTCCCGACTATTGACAAAGCCGTTTTGTCTGTCCACTGTCATAATGATTTAGGTAAGGCAGTAGAGAATTCAATCATCGGGCTAGAGTGGGGAGTCAGGCAAATCGAATGCTCAATTAATGGTTTAGGCGCACGCAAAGGGAATGCTGATTTACGTCAAGTGATTCTCCAACTTTTAAAACAAGGCAACTATCACATCGATATTGATACCTCGCTAATTAACACAGCGTCTAAACTCGTTAGCGAAATCACTGGAATTCCATCGCCCAATCAGGAGTAACGATGAAAATCCTCATAATTGGCGGCACAAATTTTATTAGTCCTCCGGTTATCCATCGGCTTGTAGCCATGGGACATGAGGTGACGGTGTTCCATCGCGGACAAACCCACGCTGATTTGCCATCAGGAGTTGATCACATTTACGGAAATCGCCAAAACCTCAGGGATTTCCAAGCCGAGTTTGAGCAGATTTCACCTCAAGTGGTTCTGGATGCGATCGCCTATACTGAACAGGATGCTAGAACCCTGATGAGTACATTCAACGGCATTGCCCAGCGAGTTGTCGTAATTAGCAGTGGCGATGTATATCGGGCTTATGATGTACTGCGCGGCGTTGAATCTGAACCCCTAGAACCTGTACCGATTACAGAAACCTCTCCCTTACGCCAACACCTTTATCCCTATCAGGACTTCCCCGAACGACCTTTGGATGTCCCCGCTGATTATGAGAAAATTTTAGTCGAACGAGTGGTTATGGGTGACCCAGAGTTACCGGGTACAATTTTACGGCTACCGATGGTTTATGGACCCGATGATCCCTTGCACCGCCTGTTTCCCTACGTAAAGCGGATGGATGAACAGCGTCCAGCCATTGTATTGGCACAACATTTTGCCCAGTGGCGCGGCGTATGGGGATATGTGGAGAATGTCGCGGCTGCGATCGCACTTGCCATTACCGATGACCGAGCGACGGGTCAGGTTTACAATATAGCAGAGGCAGAATTTCCGACGGAAGCAGAACGGATTCGACGCATTGGACAAGTGGCTGGATGGAAGGGTGAAGTCGTAATTGCGTCGCCATCCCTAATGCCAGACAGTTGGAGTTTGCCCTACAATTTAGAACAGCATTGGGTGGTCGATTCTACCCGCATCCGCCAGGAATTGGGTTATGTTGAACCCGTCCTCTTAGTAGAAGCACTGAAGCGTACCATTGAGTGGGAACGAAGTCACTTGCCTGAAACCATTTCTCCAGAAGCAGCACCAGAATTGCTGAACTATGACACTGAGGATGCAATCCTAGCTCAATTGGCAGCGATTAGGAGTTTGTAGGATAAGTGCAACAGCGATTGCGTTAAAACAGGAGTAAACCCCTGCCCTAGCAACAGTCAGGAACAATGAACCAGCCCAAAAATCTCGGTCTGGAAAATTCCAATTATTCTTTGATAGTGAATCATTCGCCTAAATTATCCCCGGAGTCGGACAAGCTAAGCACAGAAACATCAGGTTCAGGTATCTCCCCTGAATCATCTAAACCATCAATGACATCGGCTTTAGGTATCCCACCCGAAAAGCCAAAATTATCAATGACTGAAAAATTTGGCTTCAATAATCAGTTATCAATTGTTGATCCGCATCGTCGGAATGGGTTAATTCTCTATAAACGTTATCACGCTGAATTTGCTGGACCCGGTGCCGCCGTCGGGGGGATATTTGATCATGATTGTCAGCAAGTGATACCTGTGGGGGATATGAGGTTGCTCACTCCAGAATCAGCTGATGAGCGCCAACGAGCTTGTTTAATTCGCCGCCAGTGGGCGCAACTGACTAGACAAATAACGGGTCACCCAACACCAGCTAAACGTGCCCAGAAGATTCTGAGTCAGTTTGAGGGATTTTTTGACGCCGAAACCATTGCCAAAATACCAGACGAAGCCTTTGCTCTATTGGTGGGGGTATTTCCCCATACCGTCCAGATGATTCGAGAGTCGTCAGGGAAGTAATTATTCTTCAGATGAGACTATTAAATTTTGTGAATATTTTACCTAGACAAATAACCAGTCATTCAACACCCGCACAACGAGTCCAGTTTCTGAATCAGTTTGTGGGCTTTTTTGACACCGAAATGATTTCCCGAATGCTACTAGATGAAACCTTTACCCTGTTGGTAGAAGCCTTTGCCCTGTTGGTTGGGGTATCTCCTCATACCGTTGAGATGGTAATCCGAGATTGGTTGGAAAAGCAATGAAACAATTATGATTCAAGTTAAGTTAATAAATGTTCCTCAAACCCTGACAAATGACCAATGACCACGGAACGAATTGTCAAAAGTGGATCAGGTTGGCGTCTAGGTTGGAATCCTCAGGCAACTTATTATCAGGGGTTAGTAGGTACCGATGAGTGGGCAATCGAGCTGACTCAGGCGGAGTTAGACGATTTTTGTCGATTGTTAGCACAACTTGCTCAAGCCATTGAAGACATCGCTGATGAGTTGGTCGATGAGGAGAAAATCACCTGTGAAGCCGAAAGTGACTTGCTCTGGATGGAAGTGGAAGGCTATCCGTCTGCCTATACGCTACGCTTTATTTTGAACCAGGAACGTCGTTTTGAGGGGAGTTGGCAAGCCTCAGCCGTTCCGGGTTTGCTGCAAGCGGCTCAGTCTCTACAAGTATTTTGAGATGCCCTTTCCTGTTGATGAGAGTCTGTTGGTTTTCCTGGCGTCAACCCAACCTACAGGATTTTGTGCTGTCCCCGATTCCCTTTCCTGCAAACCCTTGTCTGAGAACGTGTTTCTGAAAAGTTGTTAAAATGATAAATCCTATGATAATCTAGGAAAGGTTTCACGGGGCGTAGCGCAGCTTGGTAGCGCACCACTTTGGGGTAGTGGGGGTCGTGGGTTCAAATCCCGCCGCTCCGATCGCAAGACCAAAATTGACCCTAGAGATGTTGATGTCTCTAGGGTTGATTTTTAGATGAATCGGCGAGAAACCCCACATCATCATCTTTAATTGGATCTAGGTAGGGCTTGTTGCACAAAGCCGAAACCATTAGCTATCAACACTTGGAGCCGTAGAGAAAGTTGTTCATCTTCAAGGAAATGTGAGACTAGTGAACTACTCAGGCTTACTTCGTTGAAGCCTGAGCTTCTGACTTCATAGGGGAA
>CAZNNK010000230.1:0-8639 GCA_964574085.1 uncultured Coleofasciculus sp. | reverse complement strand
ATTTCTGCAATGAAATGAAGTCTGTCTATATTTGACTATACTTTTACCAACTATACCCTGTGTCCCTCAACCGCAGAACGCCAGCAGTTTCAAGATACCCTACTCGCTGCCCTGCACTCCCACACCAAGTTCACCCTAGTCGCCACTCTCCGAGCTGATTTCCTGGAATCTGCCCTCTCCTACCGTCCCATGGCAGACGCCTTGAGCGCCAACCCACCCGAATTGCTCACTCCGATGAGCCGCACCGAACTGGCGGCGGCAATTATCCAACCAGCACAGCATTCAGGTTTGCAAATGGCTGAGGGTTTAACCGAACGACTCCTGGATGCCGTCGGTGTGGCAACGGGGAATTTACCGTTACTGGAATTTACCCTGACCCGACTCTGGGAACAGCAAAACGATGGCAGTCTCACCCATGAGGCTTATGATCATCTGGGGGGTGTCGAGCAGGGGTTAGCTCAGTATGCCGAACAGGTTTATGGCACACTGGACGCCGATGCCCAAAACCGAGCGCAGCACATCTTTACTCAACTGGTGCATTTGGGAGAGGGTACGGCTGATACCCGCCGCTTTGCCACAGCCACAGAAATCGGGGCGGCGAATTGGCAGGTTGTCTGCGACTTAGTGGCTGCCCGATTAATTGTGATTCGCCAAGCCGACGGTAGAGAATCAGCCGTCGTAGAAATCGTCCATGAAGCCCTGATCCAACACTGGGGAAGATTACAGCAATGGCTAGCCGCCGATCGCAGCTTTCGCCTATGGCAGGAACGATTGCGGGTGGCGATGGGCCAATGGCACGCCAATAATCGCTCTCCTGATGCCCTGTGGCAAGGGGTACTACTGTTAGAAGCCCAGCATTGGTATGAGCAACGGCAATCCTCACTGAGTCGGCAGGAACAGGACTTTATTCACGCCAGTTTCACCCACCAAACCCAAATCCGTCGCCAGCGCGATCGCCAACGTCGTCGCTCTGTGGCGAGTCTCACCAGCGGTTGTGTCACTGTTGTGGTGTTAGCAAGCCTAGCTATCTGGCAGTGGCAACGGATTCAGTTCGCCCAAGCCAATGCCCAACTGGATGCAGCAAGTACATCGGTGGCAGAACTATCGGCTGTGGGTTTCGAGTTAGAAGCTTTGGTTGCTAGTATCCAGACGGGTTGGCAGCTTCAACAGTTATTCAAGGCTCATCCTCATACCCGTACCCAAGTGATTACCTCGTTACAGCAATTGCTTTATGAGAGTCGCGAATTTAACCGCCTCGATGGTCATACCCGCACAGTGATTGCCACCGACTTTAGTCCCGATGGGCAAATGCTGGCATCGGCTAGCAATGACCAGACTGTAAGGCTGTGGCGCCGTGATGGTGAACTCTTGGCAACGCTTAGGGGACATGAGGATTTGGTCAGAAGTGTCAGTTTCAGTCCCAATGGTAAAATTCTGGCATCGGCGAGCTATGACCACACGATTCGCCTCTGGCAACCGGATGGAACGTCTGTGGCGGTTCTGACGGAACATAGCGACAAAGTGAATAGTGTTAGCTTTAGTCCCGATGGACAACTGTTTGCCTCGGCGAGTGCTGACCGCACAGTGAGGGTATGGCAAACGGATGTCAATGGCATTCCCCAGCCAGGAGTGATCGCCCTGAACGCTCATCCCAGTTGGGTGTTAGCCGTCAGCTTTAGCCCCGATAGCCAAATTCTGGCTTCGGCAGGGAGTGATGGCACGGTGAGGTTATGGCAACGGGATGGCACACCTGTTGCCGTTTTGGATGCCCAACAGGGTTCGATTCAGAGTATTAGCTTTAGCCCTGATGGTCAGACTTTAGCCGCTGCTACGAACCAGGGGGCAATAGTGCTATGGCAACGGAATCACCAGGGTACGTTTAGTTCCCCCCAGGTTCTCACCGGACACCGCCAAAAAGTTTGGCGGGTGCGTTTTAGTCCCGATGGTCAGTTCTTGGCTTCGGCTGGTGCGGATAGGTCTGTGAAGCTATGGCAGCGTGATGGGACATTGGTGGCGGCGTTGGACGGGCATACCGCTTCAGTCCATGATGTGAGTTTTAGCCCGGATAGTCAAATTCTCGCCTCGGCATCGCGTACAACCATTCGCCTGTGGTCTACTTATCAGCGTCAGCGTCCTCGTTTACAGGGACATTTAGCGGCAGTGAATCATATTCGCTTTAGCCCAGAGGGAGAGATCCTGGCGACCGTTAGCGATGACCACAGCTTGAGGCTATGGCGTAGGCATGGCAAACATTTGGCAACCATAAAGGGTCATCAGCAATCAATTCACCGCCTAGAGTTTAGCTTAGATGGTCAGTTTATCGCTACAGCCAGCGCTGATGGTATGGTTAAACTCTGGACGATTCAGGGACAGCTTCAGCAAACGCTGCCCCATCAAGCTGGGGTACGGGATGTGGCGTTTAGTCCGGATGGACAATGGTTAGCCACGGCTGGGGATGATGCCCAGATTGGACTCTGGCGGCAACGTCCGACGGGTCAGTTTACGCTGCACCAGTTTCTGCGAGGGCATCAGGGGCAAGTCTTATCGGTGGCGTTTAGCCCGGATGGTCAAGGTTTAGCATCGGGGGGTGAGGATGAAACGGTGAAGTTGTGGCGATGGGACAAAGGAGAGAATTCGGGTTGGCGTCTTGAGCAAACCCTGACCGGACATTCGAGTTGGATCGATAGTGTCAGCTTTAGTCCCAATGGTCAACTGTTGGCTTCAGCTAGCGCTGACAGTCGGGTGAAACTGTGGCGACGAGATGGCAGGTTACAGGCAACGTTATTGGGACATCGAGACCAAGTCAAGCAGGTGGTGTTTAGTCCCGATGGTCACATCCTCGCCTCTGCCAGTAGCGATCGCACGATCAAGTTTTGGAGTCTCCAGGGAACGCTATTGCAAACCCTGAAAGGACATGATGATCAGGTCTTGAGTCTAGATTATCACCCGGATGGGCAAACCTTAGCCTCTGCGAGTCGCGATCGCACCGCTATTCTCTGGAATCTGAATTTAGATGAGTTACTAGAACTTGGTTGTGTTTGGAGTCAAGACTATCTGTGGACTAACTCCACATTAACCCCAAGCGATCGCCGGGTTTGCCCCCTCAATTCCTCGGTTAAATTGGATTGATCAGCTACTGCTGGGAAAATGTACGACAATGATAGAGGTGTCTTGCTGAGTGCGGGCGATCGCTTCGGGTTCTCCGCCCAATGTGGGAATCGCCAACAGGTAGCTGGGATGGGTACTTGCCGTTAAAATCAGTAAATCATGACGTTGCACCATCCGCGACACATTCTGGACAAAATTCCCCCGCATTTCCACCAACGCCGTCGTACTTGCCAATCCCCACTCCTTTGGCTGACAGTCAAACTCCCCCACTCCCGTCACCACAATCACTAATCGAAACGTGGCTTTCAACGCCGCTGCTAAGGTTTGCGCTAACCTCACCGTCGGTTTAAACGTCACCGATACCGTCTCCTGATCCGTCGCCGCCAACACCACTCGTGCGGTATTCTCAATTGGCTGGGAAAACCGGGCAATTAATACCGGAACCGGAGAACGCCAGATGACATTATCAATTACACTGCCAAAAAAGCTCTCCCGAGTCGTGGAATATCCCTTCCAGCCGCAAATAATCAACGTCGCCTCTCGTTCAGCGGCGGTGCGGGTAATGCCTCGGTCAATCGTATCATCTACCCGCCCAATTGGTTCTACTTTAGTTACGGCTGCATGGGCGATGCGTTCCGCCGCTGCTAAAAGTTGGCTTTGTAACAGTTTCGCTTCTGGGGAAATGGGTCCGGTTTTATCGGATAAAACATGCAGAGGAAGTAAGGTTCCCTTGGCTGTTTTTGCCAAAATTAATGCCAATTGTAATAAATTATCCTCTGTCTTGGGATTCGCCACTGGGACTAACACCCGCTTTGCCAAGGATGGTGGTTTTCCGTGATGTTCTCGCCCCGATTGTCCGTGAGGTTTCACCTGTTTTCCCCAACGTTCGGTAATCCAAGGCGAGGCGACACAGGTGACTAAAATCATGGCAATTATCCCATTGACAGTTAATTGATCCACCAGTTTAATTTGGTAGGCTACGGTAATCGCCGCCAACGTAGACGCCGCCTGTGCCATGGACAAGCCAAACATGACCATAATACTGGGAAATTGAAACCCAAATAGTTTCCCTGGAGCCCAAGCTGCGCCAAACTTACTCACCATTTCCGCGCCAATCATTACCAATGCTACTAATATTGATTTCGGCTGCTTGACTAAGATTAACGGGTCAATTAACATTCCCACAGAAATCAAAAAGAATGGCACAAATAAGGTATTGCCAATAAACTGAATCCGATTCATTAACGGACTCAATTGGGGAATAATTTGGGTAATCGCAATTCCGGCTAAAAAGGCACCAATAATGGGTTCAATTTCAATTAATCCCGCTGCATAAGATACGACAAACAATGTGGCGAGGACAAAAATAAACTCTGCCCCTTCATCATGTCCAAATCTGCGAAAGAACCAGCGCCCTAGTTTGGGGACACCCCATAATGTCGCTACTGTATAGATAGTAAGGGCGGGAATTAGAAACAACCAGAACCCTAGGGTAAGATTTCCGCCATCGGCTTTCACGACTATCGCTAGAACTAAGAGTCCCAAAACATTGGTAATTAATGTTCCGCCCAAGGTTGTGGTTACGATTTGTGTCCGCATTAATCCCAACTTGGTGAGGATAGGTAATGCCAAAAGGGTATGGGTGGCAAAACAGGAGGCGACTAGAATTGAGGCGAGCCAACTATATCCTAGAAGTAACATTGCCACTGTACCCAGAATCATGGGTAAAGAGAAGGTGGCTAACCCAAAAATTGCGGCTTTATCGGCGTTATATTTGAGGTCATCCAGGCTGGTTTCGAGTCCCGCCATGAACATTAAAAACAACAGTCCCACTGTTCCCAAGAGGATGATGGTACTATCCCGTTCTAATAAGCCTAAGACATTGGGTCCAACTATCACACCCGCCAGAATTAAGCCAACAATACCCGGAAGTCGCAACCGTTCAAACAGGAGTGGCGCGACTAACATAATTGCCAAAATGGTTAAGAAGACGGCAACGGGGTCAGTAATGGGACTCGACAATAGAGCCACCGCTGTTAAGGTAGGATACATCATAGAGGAGGATGTTTTGAGGGTTTAGGGGCGGGTTCCCACGACTAAGGTTTTTGGTGACCCTGATGTCCCTAAACCTGCCCTATCTGAATTATGAATGATTCTTGATGAAATGGATTAGGTGAGGAATGATAGTGCTGGCTGTTTAATAAAGTTCTTTTCACTACTATCGTTTCGGTAGAAAGGAAAGGTTAATGGAGGACGTCCAATTAAACGTTCTGTAAATCAGCAAATTTCTAATCTAAATCATTGACACTTAACTTAGGGTGTGGGGTGTGGGGATACCGATCACAAATCTGTAAGCAATCTCGCTTTTCTGAGAATGAAGGTCAAAACGGTTTCTTCGGTGGTAATAATATCGGCTCTCCCTTCCATACCCGATTGAATCAGACAATTTTGTCCATTAGAATTCAACTGCAAACGTTCGGGCTGAATGGTTACGTCGTAAGCTGGACTCGCTGTATTGGTTGTATTAACATTATTCTGTTGCGGTGAAATGGCGTCTGGAGAAATGGTGCGAACTGTACCGGGAAGTGTACCGTAGTCAGGATAGGAACAGGCAGAAACGCGCATTTGTACTCGTTGACCTGTTTCCACTTTACCAATATCCTGAGAGGGGACTTGAGCTTTAATCACTAAGGGCGCTTCAGTGGGAGCAATTTGGGCGATCGCATCTCCGGAATTGACGACTTGTTCCGTGTTGCGGAGATTCAGTTGCTGGATAATCCCAGACGCCGAAGCCCGAATCACAGTACCCGTGAGTTCGGTTTCCACTTGTTTGAGTTCATTCCTATCTCGGTTGAGTTGGTTCAACAGTTCCACCCGCCGCTGGATCAGTTGTTCCCGTTCCTGGTTTAATCGAGATAGGCTGGCTTCCCCCGTAGCTCGTTCTTGGGCGATTTTCTCTTGGGCGATCGCAACAGTAGCATTACTGGGATTGAGGTGGACTAATGCCCCTTCTAGTCTAGCTTGGGCTGCATCAACGGCGGCGGCGAGTCGTTCGATGTCTTGTTTTTGGGCTTCAACGGTAGCTTTTTGGGCTTCTAGGGCTTGTTCTTGTTGGGTGACAGACAGTTGGGCTTCCTGGAATTGATCCTGAGACAAAGCGCCCGATTCAGCAATGGGTTTATAGCGATCGCGTCTAGCTTTAGCAGCGTTTAAGGCGGCTTCGGTGGATTTTAAGTTCGCCTGGGCTGATTGTAACTGCGCCTGTTGTCGTTGTAAATCCTCTTGGGCTTGGGTTAAATTGGCTTCAGCTTCTTGAACTTGGGTTTGGCTGGTGATTTGTTGATCGCGATAATCCCGTTGGCTGTGATTAAGTTCAGCTTTAGCCGAAGCGATGGTTCGTTGAGTGCGATCGCGTTCTGCTGTAATCTGTCTATCCAGGGCAATTATCTGGGCGTCGATTTGCCGAAGTTGTTGTTGATTTTGGTTTAGGTTACTTTGTAGCTGGCTTTTTTGCGTTTGCAGCCGGGAGTCGTCAATCGTAGCAATACTATCCCCTTGTTTAACGGGTTGGTTTTCTTTTACCTCAATACTTTTAACTGTTCCTTGGGTGGCGGCTTGTACCAGACGGAGTTCACCCGCTGGACGAATTGTAGCAGGGGCTTTTACGGTAATGTTGTATTTTGTGAAAGCAGCAAGGGCTACAGCGACACCACAGGTTCCCACGAGAAAGAATCCACCGAGGGTTGTCCAGCGACTGATGGATGGAAGAAATTCGTCGCTTTGAATGGGGCGGAGGACAGTAGGGTTGGATTCACTAATCATGGCAAAATCACGCTAGCTTTTTATCAGTATAGATCCACTCATTGATAGCGGTATCATTAGCCTGATGGTACACCCGTAGGGGCGCACGTTTCTGCCGATAGTGTAAGTCTTCAACCGGACATGATATAACAGCTTATACCAAATCTGGGTTAGCCACCCCGGTTATAAACCAGTCCGCCTGCGCGGACTTTGGCAAGTGTAGCAGCGATTTTAATCGCCTCCTCAAAAGGGGGTTATAAAGGCGGATTTGGTATTATTGTTGAGACCGGGCGGGTTTCGTTGTTCAGTTAATTCTGACTAGCTAAATTAATTCCCTAAACCCGCCCCTACAATTGTTCCTAAACTCGCCCCTACGGTTGTCGAGATGTTTCGTAACTATCCACGATGGATTGAAAAATCCCCAGCAGTTTCTCCAGTTCATTAATGTAATATCGCGGGTTATACACGAAAACACAATTGCCCTCTAGCTTCAAAAATTGCCAATCTTCACCATTGATTAAGGCACGCCATTGGACATTATTACCCTTGGGAATGGATCTTTATGATGGGATACCAGGGATTGCTTTATTCTTGGTTTATTTAGGCGCGATCGCAAAGGAGAAACGCTACACTCAATTAGCACGAGTTGCCTTGAATTCCATTCAACATCTGATATTTGATAGATTAGATTCAGATTGTAGTAAGGGAACCTTAGCCCTATATTCTGTTGGGTTTCCTTGCGTCAACCCAACCTACAATCTAATCTATCATTTTAGAGGTGTCGAACTACTACTGGCGTGGCAAACCTAATTTGATGGATTAATCTTACGCCCGGAACCTGTAGGGGCGCAAAGCTTTGCGCCCGATTCAATGGTAAAGTCTATTCCATCATTTTAGCTGTGTCAGTCCACTACAAAGTGTTGCAATATAGAAACTCCACCTATATAAGCCTGCACACCACCGACAAACGCCTTAACACTACTTTGGAGGTTCGCGCTACCTACATACTGCCCTCCACTCATACTCTCCATTTCTTTTTCGTCTAGTTCTTGCCACAGAGATTGATCATCTTTGGCATATTGTATATTCGTTTTCTCTTTCATCTTCTTTCTCTCTTTTACTTATTTTTCGCTTCGTAGTAATAATATCGTAGTAATTCTAACAAAGATAGGCTTAAATAGTCTAGATCTAATGATAATATCGCTCATTCTGGCACAGTGACCAAATATCAGACTGTTCTCCAACACAGCGAAGAAGACTGCGGCGCAGCTTGTCTGGCGACGATTACCAAACATCACGGGCGTACCTTTACCATTAATCGTATCCGAGAAGCCGTTGGCACCGGACAACAAGGAACTACATTACTCGGACTTAAACGAGGCGCGGAAGCCCTAGGATTTAACGCCCGTTCCGTCAAAGCCACCCCAGAAATTATCGACAAATTAGATCAAGCCCCCTTACCCGCCGTCATTCATTGGAAAGGCTATCACTGGGTTGTATTATATGGACAACGAGGCAAAAAATACATCATCGCTGATCCCGCCGTCGGTATCCGTTATTTGTCCAAATCCGAACTCGCCCAAGGTTGGATTAATGGCGTAATGCTATTACTTCAACCCGATGCGAGTCGCTTTTTCACCCAACCCGATGATAGCGATAAACCTAGTGGCTTTCTCCGCTTTCTCAAACGAGTCTTACCCTATCAAGGCATTCTCGGTGAAGCCTTATTA
>CAZNNK010000229.1:0-8656 GCA_964574085.1 uncultured Coleofasciculus sp. | reverse complement strand
CGGTCAAGATGCTTTCTGAGGGTAAATTCATAGGAATCCCTGAGAAGAAAGAATCCCCTGTGTTTTAACCAGGGGAGTGTCAATTTTCCATTGTATTCAAAAGCAGAGTCCCAGCTTCCTCTAAGGTTTCGCCAAAGGTAATAATTCCTTCTTCATGTCCCGCCATGACTAAAATTCGTTTTGCCATCAAATTCTCTTGCTCAAATAATCGCAGCATTTCCCGTGCCATTTCCGGCGTGCCATAGGGACAATCTTTGGCAGTCGTGGGGACTTGGTGGATTAATTGTTGCCACAGGGGGAGATTGTGAACGTGAATAATCGCCTGAATTGTCGGATTTGCCGCATAGAGAGTGGCATGAGTTAGCGATTCCGATGAGGCTTGGATGGGTCCTGTACAGGTTAAGGAATTCTGTTCAACATCAAACTCAGTAACGATAGTATAGTGATGCTCTGTTAATCTAGGAAGACTGCCCGTCTTCGTGCCAGAGATGATAAACTCACCAGATGGGGTATAACGAATACTTAAATTACCAAAACCAATCCCATTTTCATACATGCCGATTAGGTTTAATTGATAGAGTTTATCGCGCCATTGATTAAGTTCGGCAATTTGCTCATAGGGGAGTGGCTTTGCCTTCATCCAATGGCATTGATACTTAACGTAACCTTCATCAATCATAGTCTTTCATTCCTATACGTATTGCTGATGACGAGGGAACGGGGAACAGGGAATGGGAAACAGCGACAACAGGCAAAGACAAATAACACAGAACGAGTGACCAAACTGCGGTAGTCTAGAGTAGGTGACTCTTTATACTTGTTTGACGCGATCGCTCTATGTCCTCCACTGTTACCAGTCCTGCTCGCACGATTCGTATCGGTTCCCGCAAAAGCCAATTGGCTCTGGTGCAAACCTATTGGGTACAGGAACAACTACAAAAACACTACCCGGATCGGCAGTTTGAAGTCCAGACCATGAGTACCCACGGAGATAAAATCTTGGATGTGGCACTCTCTAAGATTGGTGATAAGGGACTCTTTACCAAGGAATTGGAACTGGGGATGCTGAATCAGGAGATTGATTTAGCAGTGCATTCCCTCAAGGATTTGCCCACTGCGTTACCAGAAGGATTAGTCTTGGGGTGTGTGACGGAACGCGAAAACCCCGCTGACGCCCTGGTGGTTCACGCTAAGCACCAAGACAAGCAACTGGATACCCTTCCCGAAGGTGCGGTGATTGGCACATCATCCCTGCGGCGTTTGGCACAATTGCGCTACCACTTCCCCCATTTCACGTTTAAAGATATTCGCGGAAACCTGAATACCCGACTCGGAAAACTGGATGCTGGAGAGTTTGACGCTTTGATTTTAGCCGCCGCCGGGTTAAAACGATTGGATATGAGCGATCGCATCCACCAAATTATACCCTCGGAGATTTCCCTCCATGCCGTTGGACAAGGGGCGTTGGGCATAGAATGTCGGGGGGATGATCCAGAAATCTTGGATGTACTCAAAGCCATTGAACATTCCCCAACCGCACAACGGTGTTATGCAGAACGGGCATTTCTGCGGGAACTCGAAGGCGGTTGTCAAGTCCCCATTGGCGTAAATACAGAGATTAAGGGAAATAGCCTAATCCTCACAGGTATGGTAGCCCGTTTAGATGGGACAAGCTTAATTAAAGATACCGTGACCGGGGAGGCGACTGAGGCGGAAGCCTTAGGGGTGGAACTGGCTCAACTATTACGTCAGCAAGGGGCGCAAGAGATATTAGACGAAATCTTCGCTCAAATTCAGCGGTAAGGTAGGGGCGCACCGACGTGCGCCCTCCCCCCTAAATTCACTTAACTATAAACTTTGTGTTAATTCTTATGTAGGGGCGACCCGCTGGCACAAATCAACAACTGTGTCCATTTAAATTGCTCGGGTCGCCCTTTACTTCAATTCTAATTTGCCTCTTAAATAACATTGGGCTGTCTGGTTAGTTACAATTAATATTAATACAGACAAGCATACCCTATTCGGTGAAATGCGCTCATCTGATCGCGATCGCACTCAAGCCTTTCTAGATAAGTGGCAGGGTTCTCAGGGGAATGAGAGAGCCAACTATCAAGCCTTTTTCCAAGATTTATGCGATGATTGTATTTATAGATATTTCCGTGTCTACAATCAGTGACTCTAGTTTTTGAATAACCTGAGCATCTCTTTGAGCAAACACAAAGCTACAGTGATTTGTGTCTAACAGATACACAATGATTTTACCTAAATTTTACCTGACTACTTCCTCGTGATATTGACATATTCTAAGCACTCATCAAAATCATCTTCCTTCCAAGTTGGTGCGCTGTCAAGCCAAGTTAATAACTCTCCAACTGGGTGTTTTTTCTCCTTTTGGTAATTCTCAAGCTGCCAGAGTAAACCTCTTGAGGTATGCTTAATAGCGGTAAGATAATTGACAACTTCTGGGGAAAGACCTGGTTGCTCAGGCTGAAGGGTTGGATCTGCAAGAAATTCGAGTGCTATCGTTTTGATGTTCTCAATCAACTGATCAGTAAAGAAGGAAATGTACTGTTCTAATACGTTTGAAAAATTAACTATTCCCATGTATATTTTTCCAGCTTTATCGACTGGATTTTCGTCAGAAAAAGCCTGAAGCATATAGACCTGAGTAATGAGCAGTTCTTTAAATCCCTCCATATATTTGTCCTCAGCTTCCAGTTTTTTGACAACTCTGCTGGGCAATAAATCACTATATTTAGCCCTGAGGTGTTTAGATAGAGGTTTATACTCAGAAAAGAAAACTTTCGTCTTTTCGGCTAGATTATCAGTTGACTTTATATGCTCCGAAGTCTCTACAAGCTTGATCAAGTCATCTCTGATTTCATCTCTAGATAATTGCTCTGTGCCGGATTTAGACAACTGTTCTAATGCTAGCTTTGCTGTAGCTAAACCGTTAACAAGGTTGTCGCTCTTATTTGAGAGTAACGTTGAAAGGGATCGGATTGAATTTTCTGTTGCTATATGCATAATCAGATTCCTTAGCTATGGACTTATAAAAGGAAGAAGAGATAAACTCTACTGCTATTATGCCTTGTCCTGGGTTGTAGACGGTGAGGACATCATCATTAAAATAGGCGTAAGTCCGAAGATATGAGAATCCCACGCCAAAAAAGGCTAGAGTAACAAAGTCAGCAGGTATCAAATCAGAAAAATGGGGACACTGTATGTTGTCGGGACGCCAATTGGCAACCTAGAAGATATGACCTTCCGGGCGGTACGCATCTTACAAACGGTCGATACTATCG
The DNA here is from genome assembly GCA_964574085.1 of uncultured Coleofasciculus sp. Lineage (GTDB taxonomy): Bacteria > Cyanobacteriota > Cyanobacteriia > Cyanobacteriales > Coleofasciculaceae > Coleofasciculus. The sequence continues at coordinate 5,351 of CAZNNK010000229.1, read as the reverse complement.
CCGCCGAAGATACCCGCCACACGGGAAAACTGTTGCAGCATTTTCAAATTAAAACCAACCAAATCAGTTACCACCAGCACAATCGCCAGCAGCGCCTACCCGAATTATTGAATCAGTTAACCACAGGAAAAACCATCGCCCTGGTTACCGATGCGGGAATGCCCAGTATATCTGATCCCGGTTATGAACTCGTCCATGCTGCCATAGAAGCCGGAATTCCGGTGATCCCCATCCCTGGTGCTACGGCGGGAATCACCGCCCTCAGCGCCTCTGGACTCCCCACAGATCGATTTGTGTTTGAAGGCTTTTTACCTGCTAGTGGACAAGAACGCCAACAACGGTTAGAGGTATTAGCGGCTGAATCGAGAACCTTAATTTTTTATGAATCGCCCTACCGCCTCCAGCAAACCCTGGCAGATTTCGCCACTATCTTTAGTCCGTCTCGTCAAATCGTCCTCGCGCGGGAGTTAACCAAGTTACACGAACAGTTCTGGCGAGGCACAATTGAAGACGCGATCGCCTATTACACTGACCACGAACCTAAAGGTGAATTTACTCTTGTCCTCGCTGGCGCACCTGCTGAAACCCCCGTCCTCTCTGAAGCCGCCCTCAAAGCCGAACTCAGCCAACTGATTAACCAAGGACTCTCGCGATCGCAAGCCGCCCGTCAATTATCTCACCTCACCAATCTGCCGCGACGCCACCTTTACCAAATGGCACTCTCGTTACCGACGTAAATAGGATGGCGTAATCGTACTCCCATGGTTCAAAGCTATGGACAAGGAGTGTCAAACACTCTAGAAGTAGGCATTTTGCCAGCGTCACTCGTATCCTAGAAGAGAGTTCTTGCGTACTTGAAGGAGCATCAGTTACTATGGCTGACTTGGGAAATCTGTTTCAAAAAGCGTTTTATCTTGGCGTTGGTTTAGCCTCTTATGCCAGTGAGAAAGCGGGAGGAACAATCGGGGAACTGCGCGTTCAAGCTCAAAAGCTGGCAGATGAACTGGTTGCTCGTGGTGAAATGACCACTGAAGAAGCTCGCAAGATGGTTGATGATATGGTGCAACAAGCTCAACAGCAGCAGCAATCGGCTCAACCTCCACAACCGGACAAGACGGGGAGTGAACCCCGGCGGATTGAAATTATTTCCGATGACGAGGAGCAAACCTCTAGCGAAGAGCAGAATATTGACGCCATGCGCCAACAGGTGCAGGCGATGCAAGAGGAACTGCGTCGGCTCAAACGTGAATAAGCAACTCAGAGTAGTAGATAGCCTCTGAATTTTTGCAGCGTCTAGAACCATTGACATGCTCCAGTATTCAGGCTTTCGACTTAAGGTGGTTGGTGGACATAAACCCAATATTATTAAGTTCTGTAAATATGCCTCAAACCCCTACAAATGACCCATGACCAATGACCAATGACGATCCTCGCCATTCACGTTACTGTTTCCGACTGACTTAATCTCTCACAATTGGCTATTGTTGTACTATCCTAAACAAACATCCCCTTAGCCATGACCCGATCTCTAGCTAAGTGAGGATTTGCCAAACTCGGAGTTTTTTCTATCCGTTCCCCTATGGATGAGTGGTCTAAAAGTCTTGTGGAATCCCTAGAATCACTGGTAGATGTCGTTGATGAGGTTGTCGTGGAAGTCGCGGACATCATCGAAGACTTTGCTGAAGAATGGCAAAATACCATTGGTGCAGAAATAGATAAGTGCTTAGAGGATATCTTTGAACCAATTATTGAGATCTATTTCGAGTTAGAGTATGACGAAATAGATATTACGAGTGATCCTGACATGGGCTTTACCTATCCCAGAGATCCTACGCCGGAACGACATCCCGCTTGTATTGGGTGTCGTCATTACCACGGTCAAGTCTATGGCGGAAATTTATTAGTCTGTGGAATGCATCCCTATGGTTGGGATGGTGAGAATTGCCCAGACTGGGAATCAAATCCTTCAAGCTATGATGACTTTAACCCGTTTTAGCGATTCCGGTGATAGGTTTCCCACGTCTGACCTCTCTGGGAAACGTAGGACATTTTACTAGATTATGGGTACAAAAATAATCCTCTTCGCTGCTTATGACTCATCTACCCACTCAAAACTCTGTTGTCTCAGATGCACAACCGATGAAATATGGTGAACGTGCCATTGCTGAAGGACAGCTAATCACGTTCCCTAACCCTCGAATTGGGCGTCGTTACCACATTGATATCACGTTGCCAGAGTTTACCTGTAAATGCCCATTTTCAGGCTATCCCGACTTTGCCACCATCCATATCCGCTACATTCCCAATCAGCGAGTCGTAGAACTTAAAGCGATTAAACTGTATATCAACAGTTATCGCGATCGCTACATTTCTCACGAAGAATCCGTTAATCAGATTTTGGATGACTTTGTAGACGCTTGTGATCCGTTAGAGGTAACGATAAAAGGCGATTTTGCCCCACGGGGAAATGTACACACCGTCATTGAAGTCCAACACCAGAAGTCCAACACCAGAAAGAAGAGACTCAGGAGAAGCCGAAGAAAAAGGGGAAGAATTAGATCCCTGACTTCTTGAATAAGTTGGGGATCTGAGTCTGAACAAAAGCATCAATTAGGATTTTCTGGATTTGTTGGTTCTCCAGATAACGCCGGTGACGCTGAAGGCGGGGGAACCAACTCTGGAGTCAGTGGCGAAGCGGGTGGAGAGGGTGAGGCGGGTGAGACATTGGATGGAGATACCGGAGATTCGGATGGCGTGCGGAATGCCCACCAAATCGCTAGGATAGCCGCGATCGCACTTAAGGCGGCGCCTATCTTGATTAAGGTGTATCGAGTCTGAGGTTTAGTCTGATCATCATCATGATGAATCATGAGTTTAGGATTTGAGTCTTATTACCCAAACTAAACCTACCGACTCAACCGATGAAACTATCTAAAGATCTACATTAAGTAGTCGGACCAAACTCAAGTTAAGGGTTGAGATTAGGAATGAACAGTAAGGAGTTAAGCCTCCTTAACATTTCTTAGGACAGCGTACATAATTTATGTCCGGTACTTATCGAGGAATAGGAATTCCGGCGTCGTTTTTCAATTTCATGGTTTCTGTTGGCAATCCTGACGACTCTAGATGTAAGGGATTTGCCATCTCAGAGGTTAGAGTTGACGCTAAAACTTGGGCGGTAACGTGAGCAACATCCTGCTGAACACAATAGATCAGTCGTTCGCGCAGATCAGGCATAACCGCTAATGCTCTTGTCCAATCCGGAATCTGAGCGCCTACTGGATCATTAAAATACTGCTCACCTGCGTGCCAAATCACCTGTTCAAAACATTCGATCGCAATCTCTTCTTGGTGGCGATCATAGAACAAATCATTGAAGCGAGCATCGATAAAATACTTACGGGTGAAGCTTTGAGCTTCCCGGCGAAATTTGACACGCAGCGCATGGATATGCTCCCACGTAATCACCACTTGTTCAGTTTCGGTTAAGGTTCGCAGGATGGAACGGAAAATATCACGACACATTTTTTGCAACCCCGAATTCACATCTTCACCCAAAGGTTGATGTTTGTGGTCAAAAATACCTAAATCGACTTGAGCAATGCGTTTAGATGGCATACTGCGATAGACTTCGGCGAGTAAGCCAATTTCTAAACCCCAATTTGCCGGAATGCGTGTGTGTAGGGCTAAATCGCTAGTCAAGGCAAATTCACCAGCTAGAGGGTAACGATAAGCACTCAGGTAGCGTAAGTAGTCCTTTTCGCCAAAAACATCCTTTAACACATTGAGTAACGGCGCAATAAACAACCGCACCACTCGTCCATGAAAACTCTGGGGATAATTGCCTAAACGGGTATAGTAGGCTTTGTTAAAGGCAATACCGAATTCCTTATCCAGCAGGGGATACAGTAGTTTGAGCGGATAGGAACAGTCATAGGTAATAATATCAGCATCATGGAGTGCGATCGCATCAGCACTCAGAGATGCTACGCCTAACCCCAACCAAACCGCTAACCCCTTACCCTTATACTTGAGTAAATCTAACCCCCTCTCCCGCACATCGGTTAGAAGCTGAGTGACTCGTGGACCATTTTCCCAAATAATTAGCGTAGTTTGCGGTAGGGTTTGAAAAAATTGTAAGGTTTTGGCATAATCAGTCACCGTTGGCGCATTCACACAAACGATAACCGTCTTGACGAACTTACAAGCGGCGAGGTGAGCACGAATTTTAGTTAACGCGGGTCGTTTGAGTTCCTCGTAAAGCGCTGGAATTAAAACCGCCGTGGGAGATTCTTCACTGAAGCGGGTCAATCGGGTTACAAGAGAATCCAGATTACAGCCAAAGTCATGAATCGTTGTGATCAATTCTTGCTTATAGTCCATTAGACTGATGACACCTCTGCACAACCGTTTGATTATTCAATTAATTTGAAAATTATGCTGTGATAATCTATACAAACTGAAAACAGGGAACGAACTATTTCCCGATGATCTGTGTTGGAACATTATGTCGCCGTCAACCCAACTGGTCAACTCCTTTGAGTCACGCATCAAGCCGTTGCTGGAAGTCATCTATCCAGAGACGGATATCGAGCAACTAGCGGCTCACTTATTGCAGTTGCTGCACCCCCACTGTTGCGATTCAGGAGCGGAAAATCCCGATAAGTGGAATGAACAGCAGATATTACTGATTACCTATGGCGACAGCCTCTATCGTCAGGGTGATCAAAAACCCTTGGTGACACTGAAACAGTTTCTCGAACACTATCTTCAGGATACAATAACTGGCGTTCATATTTTACCCGTTTGTCCCTACAGTTCCGATGATGGATTTGCCATCATTGATTATCTGCAAGTTAATCCAGAATTGGGTTCCTGGGAAGATATCAAATCCATTGCCCAAACCTTTGATTTGATCCTGGATTTAGTTCTAAACCATGTTTCTAGTCAAAGTGCCTGGTTTCAACAGTTTAAACAGGGGATAAAACCGGGGTGTAATTATTTTATTGAAGTTGACCCAACGACTGATTTATCCCAAGTGGTGCGTCCCCGGAGTAGCCCTTTATTGGTCAAAGTGGATACCGTAAACGGCGAAAAGCATCTCTGGGCGACGTTTAGCGACGACCAAATTGATGTCAATTTTGCCAATCCTGATCTGTTGGTAGAGTATGTCAAAATTCTGTTATTTTATGTTGTCACTATTGGCGCTAACTATATCCGACTGGATGCCGTGGGATATTTGTGGAAGCGCATCGGATCATCCTGCATTCATTTACCCGAAACCCACGCCCTGATCCGGCTACTGCGAGAACTGTTACAACTCGTTGATCCAGGGGTGGTAATTATTACAG
>CAZNNK010000228.1:0-8659 GCA_964574085.1 uncultured Coleofasciculus sp. | reverse complement strand
ATATGGGAGTAGGCGGATAGGGTAAAGGGTGATTGGGCGACAATTTCAAACGGCTGACCTGCACCGACAAATCCTAAAAAGGCTTCTTCTAAAATTGGGGATAATGATCCGTCTGTTGAGTCATGGGAACTCAGTTGAGTGATACCCGTTAGGCGTACTGCACCTCGCTGCACGAGATACAGCAACCCTGAACGAGTGGGAATTCGCTCATCTTTGTTAAACGTTCGATCGCGGTAGTGTTCCTGCGCCCAATCCAGAACCCGTTGCCAGGTTAAGAATGGTCGGGATGGGTTTGATGTGGGGGGTTGGAAATTCATAGATCCATTAGGATGGAGATCCCATTTGTCTCTAAGTGTACATGGAGTTCAAAGTAGCTAAAAATACCTCTAACTACCGAGTTTTCACGGTGAAATTGTTGAGTAACGATGCGAGTATCAAATCTCAGTTGCAACGACAGCTTTGGCAGGCAATTAACAGAATCAACACCTTACCCATGGCGGCTCAGTTGACACCGAATACTGTACCTTTACACCGTATCTTTACTTCTAATTATGTATGGTATCGGTCAGCGATCGCACTTAAGTTATCTTCGGCTTGGCAACAGACTCCCTTAGACATTGCCCATCATCTTACCGACGCCTTGCTAAGGCTTTCTCAAGAGTCTGCTGACACCATTGGTATCAATTGTACGGTGGAAGTGTCGCCTCCGGGCTGGATTCTTTTGGGACTCAGCGATCGCGCTTTGGCTACTTACTTACAAGAATGCTTTAAAATACGCTATTTTCCATCAGTGTCCCCAAATGACTTAAACGAGAAATTTCACCCAAAAGAAGGAAGAGGAAACCGAGAAAACTCTCAACACAATCAGCCGGATTCTGATCAGCTTTTTCCGATTCAATATGTTCATGCTCGTTGCTGTTCGCTTTTACACTTGGCTGACGAACAGGGATTGATTGAGATCACCGATACAGGAGGGGGGGAAGATGGGGGAGATGGGGAAGATGGGGGAGATGGGGGAGATGGGGAAGATGGGGGAGATGGGGAAGATGAGGAAGCTGAGGGAGATGGGGAAGACTTGGAGGAATTGTTTTCAGTCACCACTCACCAATCCCCAATTACGATCATTTCCCCAAATCCAATTCCTTGGCTCCAGGATACAGGAGACTCCGATAGGGAGTTGGTACGCCTACGCTTAACCCATCCTGCTGAATGGGATTTGATTGTCCAGCTTTTCGATCTATTAGACGTGATGAGTGCTTCCGATTGTCAGCGTTGGGTTAAACAAGGATTGGCTGTAAGTGAGGCTTATGAGCAATTTTACAAATCCTGCCGAATTTGGGGAGAGGTGAAGATTCATGACTTGCCCTTGGCTCAGGCGAGATTGGGGTTAATCGGGGTTACCCAGGTGGTGTTGCGATCGCTCCTGGAAAAATTGGGTGTATCTGCCCCTAGAGCGTTGTAGGTGCTGATTCATCAAGATGGGGAAGATGAGGGAGATAAAAAATATGATTAACTTTTTATTATAGCATTCGGCACTTGGGCATGGCTGAAAGGTAAGGTTTTCTTTATTTTAGGGGCATAGAAAAATAACTTTTTTTACGAGGCGTGACAACCTCTACATTCTTCCGGTATGATACAGGATGTGTGAGGAGCGAACCAGCGAGGGAACCGAGACGAAACACGGACAGTCGTCGGTTCCCTTTCTGATATGTCAAAGAATTAACGCTTCAATAGCTGTGGCTACGCCATCTTGTTCAACAGAGGGTGCTACCCATTGCGCGATCGCCTGAACTTCCAGAGGCGCATTGCCCATGGCGACGCCAAACCCTGCATAGTCCAGCATTTCGATATCGTTAAAGTTATCGCCAATTGCCATAATATTTTTAGCCGTTAGTCCCAGCAAGTCTTCGGCTAAGTAGCGCACGGCTTCTCCTTTGTTGACGAGGGGATTGGTGGCTTCAAAGAAGGTGGCGACAGATTTAGTCAGGTAAAGTTCGGCGGGGGTGTATTGCTGGCGTAAGCGGCTGAATAATTGGTCGATAACCGTTGTATCCTGACAGAGAGCTAATACCTTGGTGGGTTCGTTGGTGAGTACCTGACGCAAGTCACCTACTGATAGGGGGTGAATATCTGCTCGTTGAGCATAGCGCTGGGTTTCGGGAGTCATTTTCCGGACGTACAATTGATCGTTGATATAGAAATGAACCGAAAGCTGCGATCGCAGCCACTCACTCTCAAAATAGTCCAATAATTGTTCAGCCCTAGCACGGGAAACCGATAAATGGCGGTGAATTCTCTCTGTGGCGGGATCTTGAATCCATGCACCTTGATACGCCAGAATCGGTAGGGTAGAACCGATATCCCGATGGAAGCGTAAAGCAGAACAGTACATGCGCCCTGTTGCGATCGCGACTTGAATTCCCTTTGCTTGTACCCTACGAATGGCTTGCTTTACCGCCTCTGTAATCGTATTGGTTTCACCTGCGATCGTGCCATCAATATCCAGAACCAGTAATTTAATGTCCAGGCTATCTCGCTCTTGAGGCTTTAAGGATTGGGACATCTGTTTGATGGTGGTTATTTAAACAGGGCGATACCGGGGAAAACTCGGTAACTCAATTGATGACAATGACTTAATTTTTTTCGGGCGTCGTAGGGGATAAACCACAGGTGAGGGCCAATTGGGTTGAGGGAGAGTCACCTCATTCTCTTCATCCCATTCATCTTCAGTCGCCTCAGTCTCTGCTGAGGAGAGCCCGGATTCGTCAACCGTTTCGGTGTCCGTTCCGGCTTCTAGCATCCATGGGTTTGGCTCCTGAGTTAAATCGGATGTCACTTCTGATAAGCCTGAGGCTTGCGCCAGGGAGTTCATTTCCGCTAAAAGTTGTCGCTCGGCTTCTAACTCCGCCGCCGTACTGTCGGGAATCGAAGTGACGGTTGAGTCGATTGGCGTTGTTGATGACTGAGACTCTGTGGATGCACTCGAGTCTTCGGTATCTGAACCAGAGGTTGTCAATAATGAATCAAGCTGGAGGGGACGATTCCAGAGGGGATCGGTATCCGTTGAGGATTCGTCGGCGAGGAAATCCTGTTGAGCGGACCACGGTTGGATGGGTTGGGCTTTGGGGACAACACCGCCTACATCCCGTTTAGGACGGGTGGGTTGGGGTTCGCTTACCTGACGATTCGGCATTTCCAGGCATTTTTCCAGGGCGACTTTGAATTGCAGGGTTTGTTGTTGTTGTCGCTGTAAGCGGGTTTTCAGTTCTCGACAGGTATTGGCAGATTGCAGCAATTGATGGGATTGTTCGTTATTCCGTTGCTGGGTGAGGGCACATTCCCGTTCGAGTTGGGCGACTCGTTCTTGTGAGCTTTGTAATTGCTCGGACAAGGTTTCAATCAGGATTTGTTGACGTTGGGCGGCTTGATGGGAGGATTCTAGGGTATGGAACAGACGAGTTAATTGGTCTTGCAGGGTCGTGAGTTCCTCGCCTTGGCGGACAATCAGATGATCCTGCTCTTGCGATCGCACCATTTCGGCGTTTAAGGCGTCCTGTTTTTCATTCAGGGCGCCCTGAAGTTGGGCAATTTGTTCCAGCAAGCGGCGATTGCGCTGGCGCATTTTTTGGGCAAGGGCAAACCAATCGGCGTCTTTGCTGCGAGATTCTGCCAGGGTGGGGAGTGATTCAGGATAGCTAGGGTCTGCCTCAACGGTTAGCGGGGAGTCTGACTCGACAGTTTGGTCGATTTCCACATCGGACTGTGGTTCATCCTCCTCATTATTCATGTCGGCTATCTCAAACAGGTTGAGCAGCGTCTGAGATTCAGGATTCTCTTGCTCATCGGGGTTATAGTCAGCACTCTGATCAGTCCATTCACTGGACTCCGGCAGAGGCTCTTTATTGGGGGTGTCAGAATCACTCATGACTTTTTATCCAGAGGGTCACAAATTTACCGAATTATGAATTATGGATTATGAATAAGTGGCTATTTATTATATAAACCAGTATCTTGGGTTTTAAGTTGGGGAATGGCTCGGAGCTAGGGGGGTTAAGATTTCCACTTTGACTCCTGTTCAAAGTAAGGCACAAAACTCGCCAGATTACAAATTGTGCTAGGAGAATTTAACAACCGCCTCAGAAGAGTGTATAAGAGCATCAAAATCCCCTCCGCCTTCTTCATGACTCCTTGACAAGGATATCGACCAATAAATCTTGATGCATCAACGCCCGATCCACTAAGGATTGGATCTGATCGCGGCTAAGAGGATTACCATTGGCATAGTAATCGATCCAGGTGTGTGCGATCGCGTTTGGGTCATCGGGTATGTCGGTTAACTTCCATCCCGGCAAATCGAGTTCTGCCATCAGGGAGTCAATCTTGGGGTCATAGCTTAAGGCAAAACAGCGACAGTCTTGGGCTGCTGCCATAATCAGACTGTGGTAGCGCATCCCAATTGCCATTTCTACCCCGCGAAACAATCCTTTTAATTGTTTGGGGTCATCGAGGTGGAAAATCTGATGGGTATCCGGAAGCTGGGAGGCAATGGATTGGGCGATGCTCAGATCTTGAGATGCCTGAAATGGCACCAGTAGTATACAGGTTTTAGTTGCCCCCTGAAAGTCTATCAGAGCTTGGGTGAGATTGGCGAGACGCTCTTGGGTGAGATTGGGGTGCGATCGCAAGGTGACAGCAACTCTCGGTGCCGGTAAATCCCACAATCCGGGGACTGGGGTTGAGTCTAATGCCCAGACTGGATCAGGAGCAACCCGAAACGGCACCTGCCAATCAGCTAGGAGGGCGGCTGAGGCGCGATCGCGGACACTGACGCCTGTACACCCCTGAAAACATTGCCGTGCCATCCAGCGGGTCAGAGGGCGCTGCAACGGACCAATTCCCTGCGCCCAAGCAATAGTGTTTAAGCCCCACTGGTGGGCGAGTCCCATTAAACCACTGTAGTACACTGGACTCATGGCACTGGTGGCGTCTTGGATTAAACTCCCGCCTCCCCAGATAAAACTATCGGCTTGGCTAAAGGCGTCTAGGACACGAAACGCTGAGGTGCGATCACAGGTTTCTACTCCATAGCGTTTCCGTGTCTGCTTCGGATTACCCGAAAGCACCAGTGGTGTTATCGATTTAGGCAGCATTTGTAGCAACGACGCCAGCAACGCCTCATCACCCCCATTGCCCTTGCCATAATATCCGCATACTATTGCCCGTTTCTGCCCCATGCCCTGATTCATGCTCTATGTTTGGTATTAGTTTAGGACAGTCCGCGATCGCTATGTTGATTGTGTTTGAGATATTTATGTAGTTAGAACTTACGCAAAGCCTCTATCTGTAGGGTGCTATCTGCGTAGCGTAACCCACCATTACCCCATATATGATGTACCTGCGTAAGTCCTGGTCATTTAATGATTACGCTTATACTACAATTGCTGTAGCCACAATCAGATTTTGGCGATCGCCCATCCAATTCACCGAATGAATCCTAACTTAATCCTGCCCGTCGGTACACAAGTTGTCAGTCGTGTCGAGGTGAAAAATTCTGCCGATGAACCCTTATGTGTACGCGGTGCGGTTGGTGTTATCGTTAAATCACCCACCGATAATTCCCATGCCTATCGCATTCGTTTGCCGAACAATATTGAAATTACCCTAAATCGACAAGACTTTAGCATCCGTAAGCATTTTCAAAGCGAAGGATTACAGCCAGCCGCCGATAGCCTGAGTGATTACAATTTATACGACTATGTCATCTATCGTTGTATTGTCGGGTCTAGGGCATTTGGTTTAGATCAGGAAACCTCAGATATTGACCGTCGGGGAATTTACTTACCGCCTGCTGAGATTCACTGGTCACTTTACGGCATTCCCGAACAATTAGACAACAAGGAAAACCAGGAATGTTACTGGGAACTCCAAAAGTTTTTAATCTTAGCACTGAAAGCCAATCCCAATGTTTTAGAATGCTTGTACACCCCCTTAGTCGAGACAGCCACCCCCATCGCCAAAGATCTGCTAGAGCAGCGCGAAATGTTTCTCTCAAAATTAGTCTATCAAACCTATAACGGTTACGTCATGTCCCAATTCAAAAAAATGGAGCAAGATCTCCGCACCAAAGGAAAGATTCGCTTAAAACACGCCATGCATCTGATCCGCTTATTATTATCAGGGATTACAATCCTCAAAGACGGCTTTGTTCCCGTTAAAGTCGATAACTACCGACAACAATTGCTAGCGATTCGTCAGGGAGACATGGCGTGGGACGAAGTAAACGCTTGGCGGTTAGCCTTACATGATCAATTTGATCAAGCCTTGAGAAAAACCGCATTACCCGAACGCCCAGACTATGAAAAAGCCAACACCTTCTTAATAAAAGCAAGGCAAAGTCGCTCGTCGTTGCGCTTGTAGTTGCGCTTTAGCGCCCTAAACCTTTGCCTCCCTTCCTCTAATGAAAAAAGTATCAAAACATTTGCCACACATCATAACCTGAAAAGACGTAGCAGGCTACGTCCCTACACCACCAACCCTTATCTGTCTAGAAAAACAAATCGCAAATAAACCTCATGTGTGATACATTTGTCGCCTTACCCAACTCAACACTCAACAGCGATATTATTTTCGGCAAAAATAGCGATCGCCCCCAGGGTGAAATCCAAGATGTGGTAGCTATTCCCGCCAGAAACTACAACTCAAACACAACAGTTAAATGCACCTATATCTCAATTCCCCAAGTCAAGAAAACCCTAGCCGTGATCCTCTCCAAACCCCGATGGATGTGGGGCGCAGAAATGGGAGCAAATGAATGTGGCGTTGTCATTGGCAACGAAGCCGTTTGGACAGTTGAACCCTATAAAACCAAAGGGTTACTAGGCATGGATTTAGTCCGCTTAGGCTTAGAACGCGGCAAAACAGCTATAGACGCACTTCATATCATCACCTCCTTGCTAAACGAATATGGACAAGGCGGCAATTGTGCCGAAAACTTTGCCATGAACTATCATAATTCATTTATTCTGGCAGATGCCCAAGACGCTTGGGTGTTAGAAACCGCAGGCGAGTATTGGGTAGCTGAACAAGTACAGCAAGGAACTCGCTCAATTTCTAATAATCTCAGTATTCGGAATGCAGGTGATTTTCGCCATCCAGAGATAATTAATTATGCGGTGAATCGAGGATGGTGTACGGGAGATGATGATTTCGATTTTGCCAGCATATTTTCGGAAGGAGGATATTCAGAATCCCTATCCATTGATTCCAGAGAAGGGCGAGTCAGACAGTTGTGTCGTGTGAATGAAGGCAAATTTTCGATTCAGACAGCACAATCAATTTTACGAGAACACAAGGGGAATATTTGTATGCACGGTGCGTTTGAAAGTGCCGGAAGTCAAGTTTCGTCTCTATCGCCAGATGGCTGTAAACACTGGTTTATTGAACAGCCATTTCCCTGTCAGCAAACTTATCAACAAAAGCGTTTTTTAGTCGATTCAGTGTCGGTATAGTAAGATTTTACAGAATAACCAGACAAAACAAATAATGCTAAATTGCCGTACAGCTTATATTCAACAAGATAAGGAGTGAGAAAACTTGATGCTAGGATTATTATTTATAAGCTGTTGCTTGTTATCTTCTTAGAAAATCGGTTTTTTGTCAAAGTCATATCCCTCCAATTCTATGTCACAAAATCCCAAGTTCGAGCTAATTTTAAGTAAATTTAAATGCCTATCAGGAACTCCGTTTATGATGGCTCCCCTTCAAAGTGAGCCTCAAAAACAAAGTGGATTTTCTAAAATAGCGTATCAAAGCAATACGCATAATTACATTTTTTTCAACAAAGAAACCGTTGCATTTACTAAGCTATTACCAACCAACGACTACTTAATTAAGCAAACAACTCAATTGACTGAAACGGGTGTAATTGAGAGCGCACCGTATGGAGTAAAACCGGAACTCAGATGTGACGAAAAGTCTCAGACAATTAGATGGTTGTTGTATTTAGTTGTCAACCAATATACTAACAGTGATAAACAACTCTCGCCTAAGGATATTACCAATCTGGCGATGTCTGATGTGAGTGGTAAAAATTATACAGAATTGATTCCAGGAATTCAGCTCATTCTCGGTCTTACCATGAAAAACGCACAGCAACTTATTGTAATCTACCGAAAAGACAACCAAAATCAAGTTAGCATAATTGACCTGTTGAAGCGAGAGGTAACATTGACTCAGGATATATCAATTTGAATGGAAGCTTCAATAGTAACAAAGATTAGGCATGAAAAACTCTTTACTTGACGCTCTTATTGAACAGCCTTATCCGCTATTATTTGTCACCATTAGCGGGGCGCATTTGTACGGGTTTCCCTCACCCGATTCAGATTACGATTTGCGCGGTAGTCATATTTTACCGATACCAGACGTCGTCGGACTAGAAACTGGACGTGAGACGATTGAAGTGTCGCAAATTCGAGATGGCTTGGAACTGGATCTCGTCAGTCACGATATCAAAAAATTCTTTTCGCTGCTGCTAAAAAAGAATGGATATGTCTTAGAGCAATTGTACTCTCCCCTCATTGTTCATACAACACCAGAACATGACGAATTAAAAGCGATCGCGAAAGGGTGCATCACTCGCCACCACAGCCATCACTAC
>CAZNNK010000227.1:0-8659 GCA_964574085.1 uncultured Coleofasciculus sp. | reverse complement strand
ACATTCATCTGATGTCCTAATGACCCTGGCGACTGCTATAAAAGTAGAACAGAGCTATCTGATTGCTACTGTACTACACCGTGGCGTGAAAGTGCGGTACAACATGATCGCGAATGACGAATGACAAATGACAACCCACCTACTTTTCCCGTAGGCGCTGCTGATAGCGTTTTTGAATATCCTGAATCGTAAACACCGCCTGAAACGCTAACCCAACCGACTGGTAAAACTCAGCACCGCCTTGCTGACGGTCAACCAAAGCCAGCACCTGATCCACCTGATACCCCGCCTCTCGCAACCGTTCAACAGCTTTCATTGCCGATTGTCCGGTGGTTACCACATCTTCTAACACCACAACCTTAGCTCCGGCTGGCAGATTCAGACCCTCAATATATGCCCTTGTCCCATGTCCTTTGGCTTCTTTACGGATAATTAAAGCAGGAATAGGTCGGTTTGCGATCGCGGACACCACACTCACCGCACTGACAATCGGATCAGCGCCCAAGGTTAAACCCGCAACAGCTTGAGTATCCTGGGGGAGGTATGAGAGTAGCAATTGTGCGATCGCTAATCCTCCCTGAGGATGCAGCGTCACCTGTTTGCCATTAATGTAATAGGAACTGCGCTGTCCCGAGGAGAGAACAAAGTCTCCCTCTTGGTAAGCCAGTTGACAAAATAAATCCAGCAGTAACTGACGCTCTTGGGTTAATTGGGGTGAGGTATCCAGAGAAAGCAATGGTTTACTGTTGTCAGCCATGATAGTCAGATGGTGAAAATCCAACCACCACTATACTGAATTCAAATATCAGAATATGATTGAGGAAAAGTGAGGCGAAGAATTATGCATAAGGGGTTGAGGATATTGCTTAGGGGTTTGGTTGTTGCGGCTTCCACAGTCATGGCTAGTACAGCACTGGCACAAACCGAACCCTCAGACTTTGAGCCAGTCCGCCTAGAAACGATTCCAGACACCTTTGAGCGAGCGTTTTTCAACGAATCGGGAACATTTTACGAAAACCGCAGTCTCAGACGTCAGCTCGAATATATCATTGGTCCAGGCGGAATCGGGAGTGCGGGATTTCCAGATTTGGAACTGGAGCGAGATGCCGAATTGATTAATATTCTCTACGAGGATACATTAAATCGGCAGTTTGCCAGTGATCCAGTGATTCGCACACCGGATTTACCCAATCCTTTCGACACCTCGGTGCGGTTATTGCCTGTTTCTGAGCGATTTAGACCCCAAGCGAGTCCGCGAATTGAAGGGACTGAGTTTTTCTTTGAAGCTCCATTGCCACGGTAGCGGCTAGATATCAGCCACTTGAGCGGGGGAGGATGTGATCACAAAATCCAGGGTGCAGGAGTTGAACCTGCCTAGGGCGAATTATGAGTTCGCTGCCTCAACCGCTCGGCCAACCCTGGTTAATCGGTCTCTCTCTATATTATCATGACACGGCGAGAAGACCCCGCCTATAGGTCGTATGGGGGATGAATCGCCAGTGAAAGGAAACACACCGTGGAGTAATCTAGTCCTGAGAGTTATAGACTTATGCTATTCTTGACTAATCTTACCCATCCGATGATCGCTTTGGGGATATGACCATGAGTTTTAGGGTAAGCTGTCACTTGTCTCGATGCGCTATAACCATAAGTCGTGTTACTTTTCTTGTATAACTTGAATCACTAATGAAATTCAACTCGACTGTAGCACTTACTCTGATTCTGCTGGCAATGATGTTAGGTGCTGGCTTTGTGAGTGCGATGTGGGGATTTTCCCTAGGTCATGAAGCTCTTAAAGGTGTGACTCAACCTGATGTTCGCCCGACGAAGAAGCTGGCAAATAACCAAGAGGTTGAACCTGGAGGCAAAGAGGTTGCGCTGTTGAATGAACGGGATATCCTGGTTAACGTTCATGCCTATATCCATGACCAAGACGACCAAGACCAGGATAAAGACTCCAAGACCGATGATAACGACTCTGAGTCAAACAGCCAGAGTGAGACACAGAAGCCAGAGGAGTCCACTACAGAAAATCAGCAATCTGAACGGGAAGACGAATCGTCTGAATCGGATGTATTTGACACAGAGACATCGTTTACCAGTAGTGGCTCAAATCAAGATTTACCGCTCAAAAGCCAGGATCGGGGGGTCACGTTGGAGGTTCGTTCCGCCAATCTTCAGGGAGGCTCGTTGTTGCTGGATGTTAGCTTGAAGAATGAGGGCGATAATCCGGTTCGATTTCTTTATAGTTTTTTAAATGTTACCGATGATAAAGGTCGAGCGTTGAGTGCGATCACCGAAGGATTACCGGGAGAATTGCCGTCAAATGGTGAGGAATTTTCGGGTACGGTGAGTATTCCTACAGCATTGCTGGATGACGCCAAGGCGCTTTCGTTAACCTTGACTGATTATCCCGATCAAAAACTTAAGCTGAAAATGTCGGAAATCCCTGTCGCCAGGTAAACAGAAATGGAGTAGGTTGGGAAAATGCAGCGTGAAAGCAGATCCCGTTCAAGTAGGTTGGCTAGTACAAGAAGGCAGAAGTCCGAAGGCAGATGGCAGATGGCAGAAGGCTATAAGGAACATAAGGTAGCTGCTTTTAAGGAGCTTGTTAACTGGTTAGTATTTGAAGCCGCGCTGCACTAGAGCGATCGCCAAATCCAACGGGTTAACCAGGGCGTTGGGTAAGTCCTGTTGATGCCAATACACCCAACTATATTAAGTTCTGTAAATAGTCCTCAAACCCTTACATAAGACATAAGACAAAGGACGAATGACGATCACCGCCGTTAACCTTAATTGTCCCCACTTACTCACTGCTTTTGCTGGTTACCTGCTACCAATCTTATGGTTGCCAATTTAATAGTTTTCCTAACTGCGAGTGCTTCTACGCCCCTTACCAGCCGGGACATGCTACTGCGATTATTATTAGTCCTGCTCTTGATTGCCATCAATGCCTTTTTTGTCACGGCTGAATTTTCCATGGTGTCGGTGCGGCGATCGCGGATTAACCAATTGGTTGATGCGGGAGATGTGCAAGCGAAAACGGTTCAATCGCTACAACAGAGCATTGAGCGACTACTCTCGACGACTCAGTTAGGCATTACTCTATCCAGTTTAGCCTTGGGTTGGATTGGCGAGAATACCGTCGCCGTTTTTGTCGCCGCGATACTGACTCAATTACCCCTACCGCCACAGATGGTTCAAGGAATTGCTCATTCTCTGGCAATTCCGGTGGGATTTTTTCTGATTGCTTATCTGCAAATTGTTCTTGGTGAACTCTGTCCGAAATCCGTAGCGCTAATGTATTCTGAAGAGTTGGCTCGGTTTTTGGGTCCTCCGAGTCTAGTGATTGCCCGATTTTTTAATCCGTTTATTTGGATTTTGAATCAATCAACGCGCTGGTTATTGCGACTGGTTGGGGTGCAATATACGGGAGGCTGGTGGAATAACCAAGTGACCCCAGAAGAGTTACAGTTAATTATTACCACCGAACGGGAATCAACAGGGTTAGAAGCCGAAGAACGCGAGCTACTGAATAATGTTTTTGAATTTGGCGAAGTTTTGGCAACCGAGGTGATGGTTCCCCGTACTAGCATTGACGCCATTCCCAGTACAGCAACGGTGCAAATGGTGTTAGAAGAAATTGCCAATACCAACCATTCTCGCTATCCGGTAACGGGGGAATCGCTGGATGATATTCGCGGGATTATCCATTTTAAAGAGTTAGCTAAACCCTTATCGGAGCGAAAATTAACCTTAGATACACCGATTGAACCCTGGATTCGTCCGGCTCGTTTTGTCCCGGAATTAACCCCCTTGAGTGAACTCCTACCTCTAATGCAGCGATCGCACTTGGCGATGGTGATGGTGGTGGATGAGTTTGGCGGTACGGCTGGCTTGGTGACGCTGAAGGATTTGGTGGCGGAAATTATTGGGGATAACCCAGAACCGGAAAGCCTGGAAGAAGTGCCGATCCAAATTGTGGATGAACAGACTTTTTTAGTTCAAGCCCAGATGGATTTAGAAGAAGTTAATGAGCTTTTGGATTTAAATTTACCGATAACCGATGAATATCAAACCTTGGCGGGTTTTTTATTATATCAGTTGCAAAAAATCCCCACTCAAGGGGAAATTTTAAATTATGAAAATCTGGAGTTAACGGTTATTTCAGCCGAAGGACCCCGCCTGAACCGAATTCGCATTCATCGCTATGAACCGCCAGCGGTTCCGGTTGAAGATCTATCTGAAACAGATGTGACGTCAGACATTACGCCAACTGAGAATACAGCGAATGGAACCCAAGGTGATACTCCAGAGAATTCCACTAATGATTTAGATTGACAATCTTCCGTCTTCTAGAAGGAAGATTCTATAGACCTTTCAGCCTCGAATCACGACCACCGGGCGATCGCACGGTGTCTTGGCTGACTCTGTGGTGGTGCGATCGGCAATGGGTGGGAGTCCCTGGCGCTGGTCAAAAATCACTAGCCAACCTGTTTCCAGTCCTAACCCCGCCAGATACCGCTCCAACTGCTCTAGTCCCACTTTAAGCGGATCAGGGCGTCCCTGACGCCACACTTTCAACTCCATTGCCAACGTCACATCCCCATAGCGCAGACATAAGTCCATCCGATCAGAGCCAATGGCATATTCTCGTTCTAGAGTACCGCCCCCGTTCACCACCCGATGCAAAAATGCCATCAAGACCAAATGAGGGGCAATTTCATGGTAGGGGGCACTTTTGAGTAAGGGTTCCCCATGTTGTCGCCAAAAGCTGATAAATGCTTCCAGAAGTTGCTGTGGCTCAAGTTTCCCCTCAGCAGTTAGCCAACTGGGGGAAATTTGCGGTAACGAGGCTTGGGGGGTTTGGCTTAACACCAGAGGTAAGACTTCTTGGTAAATTGGATTCGCGATCGCTAAACCCCCCTCTTGACTCATGCGACACAAGCCTAAATCTATTAGGAATTGCAGATCATCCTGGGGAATATCATCTAACTCCTGACCAACCAACATCGGTTCAATCACGGCTCGCACCCGATCTTCACGTAGGATACTGGCTAAACTATCCAGATGAGTATCTTGACGTTGAATCAGGATTTCTTTTGCTGTCTCAATGTGGTCTACAGTAATCGGTTGAGTCGGATCAGAAACTAACTCTTCGACAATTTCTTTGGCTAAGGCATTCACCAACCAGGGTTGTCCCTGAGTTAATTCAAAGCCTCGCTCTACTGCCTCAAGCTCAAACACCTGCCCGGCTTCAGTCGTATACTGCTCGTACAATTGGGCGACTTCCGCTAAGCTAAAATTCCTTAAAGTCAAGGATTTAATCTTAATATTGAACGGACTAGCCGTATTCAGACGACGACTCCCCCCAGACGCCAGCTTATAATCCCGCACATCCCGCACCCCAATCAGCGCCAGAGAATGGGGAAATCCTTGAGGACGGTTGGGATATCCGGAGCGCAATTGACGGAGTACAGAAATCAGGGTTTCGTCCTGTAAGGCATCAATTTCATCAATGAAGATTACCAGGGGACGCGGGGAATGCTCCGTCCACTCACTCAACGCTGTACCAATGCGCTGTCCTGGAGACGATCGCGTCCAGGAAGGTGGTTGCAGATCGGGCGGCAGACGAAATTTTGCCCCATTCTTCCAAGAGTCAAGAATGGCGGCTTCTGCTGCTCCGGGATCATGGGGAAAGGCAGCTCCTACTTCTACCGATAGCATCACGGCGGTGTATTGCCCACTGGCTGTCAATTGCTGACCTAGGGCTAGCATGGCAGTGGTTTTACCTGTTTGCCGAGGTGCATGAATGACAAAATAGCCCTGCTGCTCAATCAGTCGGTCTAGCTGGGGTAGCCGAGTCAAGGGCGGAAGCATATAGTGAATATCTGCTTTGCACGGTCCAGCCGTGTTAAACCATTTGGGCATGGGCAGATGGGCAGTAAGCTATTTCTCTATCTTACGAACAGCGATGGTGCAAGATGTTAAAATTCAAACACAGGCATAAGCTGTAACAAGCCTAATCCTAACTCTTTAACCGAGAGCGATCGCGCTTCAAAAAACGCCATCATGTCCTTGGGTTGAGGATTACCGCGAGAAGCACCTTTGAGTCCTCTGGCAATAATTAACCCACAATAACCCTTTGTTTGTAAACACCGTTGTTCCCAATGCTCACGACTCGCCGTATGAGCTGGATCAGCTTCGGGAAACTCGCCAAAAAGGTACAGATGACTATCTCCTGTTTGTAGAATACCCAAATCGTAGCGATCACCAGCTAGAGGATCTTCTCCGGGGTTAAAGCCAATCCCCTTGAGTCCCCCGGCTGTTTGAATTTGCTCGATTAACACTTTGGCTTTCGGGCGAGTGGTTTGAATTAACACCACAGGTAACCCTTCTCCTAGGGGCGGGGCGTCTTGAGACTGATAAAAATCAATATCCTCCTGTAGCAGTGCTATACTCTCCCAGGGCATCATCCCTAAACTCAGATAGGAATCTTTCGGAATTAAGTCATCTCGTAGCGGAAGTTCCAGTTCCGCCTCATCCGCCTCATCCTCCTCATCATACCAGTCCTCGTCATCCACCTCATCAATTGCCATCTCCCACAACTCAGAGGCGATCTCTGGTCGTGTAGACACTTTAATCGACACTTTTGATGTTGAAGACTCCGTATCTTCCGCATCGACAGGAATAGGGATGCGGAAACGCTTATTCATCGCCGGAAAATCTTCCGCCGCTAATTTTCGGGATGACCCTTGGAAAAATCGATGTAGGGTTTCTAGCGCCATATACACAAGCAGGGCTTCTTCCTCATCCAGAAAGGGGCGCATTCCCTCTAATGGATGCACCGCGCCAAAGCTGGGCAAAATCTCTTCAACGGATAAATCCGCTAAATCCACATCCTCATCATCCTCAAAGTCCTCATCCGCTGCTTCATAAGTAATAAACAAGCAATCTTGTCCCAAAAATGCCTGTTCCATCGCCTCGACCGATTCCTGATTGACGACCGACTCCCGAAACCGTTGCAGCGAATCCAAGGAGCGATAGAGCAGAATTCCGTATTCTACACCCAGCATACCCATGATCGAGACGTAGAACTCACTCACATCCCAGCGATTTAATTCCACACTCAGGATCTGGTGGTCAGCCAAGACATCCCAAGGCGCATCCAGCCAAATCTCATACGCCTTACCAATCAACAGATCCGCATACTTCGGGGGTAAGGTTGGCTGGCGCTGGAGAGCAATTTCCTCAAACCCACGAAACAACTCATCAATTAGGGGTAAATCGGGAACATAATCGATCGCAATCTCCAACTCTTGCAGCACCCCACGCAATAAAAACTGAACTTCGCGATCGCGTACCACAATTTTAGAGGGACGGGCGGGTCGAGCTGGACTTTGGGGATGTTCCATGGCTCGCAATAGGGTGCGAACAATCGCTTCGGGTCCCATTTCTGGGGAGACGATATCCATCGCCCGGACAATTCCTTCTGAACCGTCCACCCAAAGAATGCACTCATTATTACCCTCAGCATCAAACTCACCCTGATCGGATACAGTCACTAAAGAACGGCGATCCCCTTCCCAGACGCTGGGAATTTGGGGTAACCGTTTGAGCCGACGACGAGTATTGCGATTGAGAGCAGACATAGGGTATTTGGCAATAAGTGCAAAAACCATGGCAAGTCAGCCATGATCAATAATAGATATTCCTATTAAACCGCAATACCTTCCGAGCTGCGCTTCATTTGTTGGGACAAAGGAGTTACCCAGAAAATTTTTATCGGGTAAATACACGCAAAAGGCTCAGTCTCGATAAACTTGATCCATAAGCGTGGCACATCAGTCGTTCGTCATCCAAATTTTTTAACCTAACCAGGAGTTACAACGTACTTATGACACAAGCAACAACACAGCAACGAGGTATCCAACTCACCGAAAAAGCCCTCAAGCATATTGTGGCGCTGCGAGACCAACAAGCACAGGACTTATACTTGCGGGTTGGTGTCCGTCAGGGGGGCTGTTCCGGGATGTCTTACATGATGGATTTTGAAGATCCGAGTCAGGTACGGGATAACGATGAAGTATTTGACTACGAAGGCTTCAAAATCGTTTGTGATCCCAAAAGCATCCTTTATCTGTATGGTCTGGTTTTAGATTACAGTGATGCCATGATTGGCGGAGGCTTCCAGTTCACCAACCCCAACGCCAATCAAACCTGTGGCTGTGGCAAATCCTTTGGTGTTTAATTAAAAACGGGGGAATAGGGACGGGAGTAGGGGTTTGGTAACCAAACCCCTACTGCATTTAAAATGACATGTTAGAACGTAACTTGGTGTGAGGACTCACATCAGATCGCGGTAACCCTAAAATTGAATCTATGACCGAAACTGTTAATTCTCTGTTCGAGAGTGGCTTAGAACGCTACAACGCGGGTGAGGGACCCGATACCCTGATTCCCGTATTTAAACAACTGTGCGATCGCTCCCCGAAAAATGCCGCCGCTTGGAGTTGTCTAGCTTGGTTGTATTTGCTGGATGACCAAGCAGAACGGGCATATAAAGTCGCACTAAAGGGGACTAAAATTGATGCCAATGCGCCCCAAGCGCGAGTAAATCTAGCGGTGGCGATGTTGGAAACGGGTCAAACAGGAG
>CAZNNK010000226.1:0-8682 GCA_964574085.1 uncultured Coleofasciculus sp. | reverse complement strand
CCCAGACATGATAGTTTGGTGGGTTTCGGCGGATAGGAAATTAACAGGTTGGTTAATCTCAGTGAATCCCGCCTAACCCACCCTAAGGGATTAATCAAAAGTTAATCAAAGAGGACTAACTAACAAAAATTAACAGTGATGGGTTGGTGATTTGGCGTGAAAGGGTTCTGAAACTGTGATAGAATTCGCCAACTATCTGAAAATAATCTACATCTCTGCTTAGAGAAGGGAATCATAAGAATAGATGACCAATCACCGAAATCGAGAATACTGGCGAGCCAATAAAGCCCTGATTCGGAATCTGCTGATTGTTTGGGCATTGGTTTCAATTGTCCTGAGTATCCTACTGGTGCAACCTTTGAACATGATTAACCTGGGGGGCATTCCTTTGGGATTCTGGATGGCGCAACAAGGCTCAATTTATGTGTTTGTGGTGTTGATTTTTATCTACGCGGTTCAGATGGATAAATTGGAACGAAAATACCGCCATCATCACCCTGGAAATGATCACGAGGAGTAATCATGTCAGTTGAAGCTTGGACAACCGTATTAGTCATTCTTTCATTTATCGTCTATGTCTATATTGGTTGGCATTCGCGGGTAAAAGATACGAAGGGCTTTTTTGTCGCCTCTCAAGGTGTCCCCTCTATCGCCAACGGTGCAGCTACAGCCGCAGATTGGATGTCAGCCGCGTCGTTTATTTCCATGGCGGGGTTGATTTCGTTTCTGGGGTATGACGGTTCTATTTATCTGATGGGATGGACAGGAGGATATGTTTTACTTGCCCTACTCCTAGCGCCCTATTTGCGAAAGTTTGGTAAATATACAGTACCCGATTTTGTCGGCGATCGCTACTATTCTCGTTGGGCGCGTCTGGTGGCTGTAGTGGCGGCGATTTTCGTCTCTCTGACGTATGTGGCGGGACAAATGCGCGGCGTGGGAATTGTCTTCAGCCGCTTCTTACAGGTGGATATTAATACGGGTGTAATTAGGGCTTGCTGCATGAGTGTAGATGGTATACCACACAAGGGTTTCAAGCCATTTTTTTACCCAATAAGTGCTTTCGTTCCTCTCTGATTAGAAGGGCGGGTTTAGTCAACGTATCGGTTGTGTCCAAAACGTTATGAGTAAAACCCGCCCCTACATTCCTGTTCGGCTTAAATGGAAAGACCCAGTTTTAAACCAAGAACAACGTGAACAACCAGTAGAATCATAATTGTACTCCCCAAATAAGCATGAGCAGTACGAAACGATTCCTTCTTTTCACCCCCAAAACCAAACGTCATCAGCGCGTTAATTCCTAACAAAATTACGGCTGAAGAACCTGTCCAAAAATGCGGACTTTCAAAAATAGGTTTATGCTGCATCACCAAGGAAAGAACTCCTCCGGTATACCCCAGCGCAATAAACAGGTACATTAACGGTGCAAGCTGACGGTGAGATGCACGACTTTTCGCCGCCACTTCCCCATCTTTTGTCAGGCGACTACGCCATCCCATATAAGCGACAAAACTACCGAGAACAAATATCACGATTCCCATCATGACAGGATGTCCCCAGTGAACAATCGGTTCAGGAACGCCTAACGTGCGAAACCACGCCGCGATCGGTTCTAGGACTTGACTCAGTTGTTCTCCCATCGGTTTAAATTCATCTTTCTTTACATCTATCTATTTTGACACGTTTTGCCCTCCCAGCCACTTAAATGATTGACACAAAACCTTGGACAAAGGACGAATGACAAATCAGATAATCAGCCAAACCGCTAATCCCCAGAAGGGAACATATCGCAACCAGCGCCCCCTTGTGTCAGAGGGAATGACGGCGGTTAACAGTACACCCTGGAAAATAGAAAACAGCACTAAATCAACACAAAATGCGATCGTTACGCGGTTATTCATCAACAGTTCTCTAAAATAGTGCGCCCTCTGTGCTAAATCTCCAAACTCCGGTCTTCCGATAAAACCCCATACAATAGCTAGAGTACCCACAATCAGCCCTATCCATCCGAAAAGACGAGCTAACCAGCCTTTTTTAGGTTCATCCTTGTCTTGAGGAAGGGGAACAGTATAACGCAGCGCCATATAAGGCGTAAGAATAACATTGGTCAAAAACATTGCCACACTCCACATCAAAACCTTAGGCAAATGGCGTCCTCTTTTGTCAAGTAACAGTAAGGGGAGAAACATAAATATCCAGGCTTCGGCAAAGTTGAACAGTGCTTCCACGGTGGGGTGAACCGTCGGCGACTCCATGACATGAATACCCACCCCATTGAGAATCGGTAAGATCAAGAAGAAATTGAGCGACTCATCCAGAATTTCCTGTAAGGTTTCGGGTTGAATTGCCCAAATTGGTTCTCCGGGAAGCAGTTGATTGGGTGGAGAAAGCAAGAGGACATAAGTATAGACTATCGCCACCAGTGCCAACGCGATCGCAACCCCAGGCTGAGGCTGTTCTGACTTTGCTGTAGAACTTGTTTCTGGCTGACTTTTAAGCAGTCGTCGTACCAGAGGAGTAACCAATCGAATAATCCAGAATGCAACTTTACCGGGTTTAATTGGCGGTTCCACCACATCACGGGCGAAAATTAACTTACCTGTGGTTTCAGACAAGCGATAAAAGCTGACGCCTCGTCCATTGGGAAAGGGAATACCATCCAGTTCAACATGCCAAAGGACACCCGTGGAAGATGAATCTCCTGTCGTAATATCATCAATAACAAAGAGTAAGTCATTGGGTACACCTCGAAAGGATTCTTCAAAAAGCTGCTGAACGGCGGCTTTCCCGCGAAAGGGTTGGGGAAAGTTAAGATCCTCATAGACGCACTCATCATCGATGCAGTCTATAGCGGCGGAAATATCCCTGCGGTTGATTGCCTGATACAGGGATTTAATCATCAAATGAGCAGGTTTTGTCATGTTGGCAGTTCGTGACTCTAATCAAACTATATCTGACATACTGCACCTACAACTCGTCACCATCGGTATTTTCGCTGTTTTTCCGGTTTGAAAAGTTATTTTTGATACATACAAATAGAGGTTGTTGATAATTTCTGCGCTATCCAATGAATTGGAGAGGTATAATTCGAGTAAAATAGAACATAAGAGTATTCCTTCTAGAATGAGGTAGCCTCTATGACCAGTAAAATTTTAAAAGGGCGTTATCAAATCAAACGCCACCTCGGAAAACGAGCCGGTCAACGCACTCTACTCGCCTGGGATCAGCAAAGCCAAAAGTTTGTAGTTGTGAAACTACTCACCTTTAGCAGTGATTTAACCTGGGAAACATTTAGACTATTTGAGCGCGAAGCCAAAACCTTACAGCACCTTTCCCACCCAGCCATTCCTGGCTATCTTGACTATTTTGATATTCAAACCACCCATGGCAAAGGCTTTGCTCTAGTACAAAGTTATATTAACGCTCCCTCCTTAGAAAAGCATCTCAAAGCGGGACAAAAATTTAGTGAAACCGACCTCAAACAAATTGCCAAAGCCGTCTTAGAAATTCTCATTTATCTGCACAATTGTCATCCTGCCATTATTCACCGCGACATTAAACCGGGCAATATTTTGCTCACTAATCGTTCCGGCGCTCATGTCGAGCAAGTGTACTTAGTAGACTTTGGTTCTGTACAAGCCGCCGCCGTGGAACAAGGGACGATAACTGTCGTTGGCACCTATGGCTATATGCCACCTGAACAGTTCGGAGGGCGAGCAGTTGCTGCTTCTGATTTGTATAGTTTAGGCGCCACTCTAATTTATTTAGCATCAGGACAACATCCGGCTGATTTCCCCCAAAAAGATTTACGGATTTGCTTTGAGGATTCTGTCAGTTTATCACCCAGTTTTATCAACTGGTTACAGTGGATGACACAGCCAAGTCTGGAGCGGCGATTGGCATCAGCTAGTCAGGCTTTGCAGGTGCTAGAGAATCCACAACCGCAGCCCCATCACTCTCTAATTAGCAAGAAACCCGCCGGTTCTAAAGTTGTGTTGACGAAAAACAATGATTTTCTACAGATTGTTATTCCATCTCAAGGTTTCAGTCTTGATTTGCTCCCTCTAGTTGGCTTTGCCATTTTTTGGAATGGACTTCTCTTCTTGACCTATTCCAGGGCAATACGCAATTGGAGTTCAGGCGGATGGTTTGAAGCATTGTTCTGCTTAGGGCATTTAGGCTGTGGCATTTGGATTATTTTAATGATTTTATTTACTCTGTTTGGACGAATTGAATTAAAAATAGACCAGCATAAAATTCGGTTAAAATATAAGCTTTTAGGTTGTGAATACCAGCGCCCTCGTCCTGCTCCACGGAATAAAATATTTAAGTTAAATCACAAAACTAGCACAGATTTAAGTGCTAGCTCAATAGTGATTTTGGCGGGAGCAAAAAAATTTACAATCGGTGATAATTGTCCACTATCCAAAACAGAGCTTGACTGGTTAGCTTATGAACTTAGCAACTGGCTAAAATTACCAATTAGTCAAAATAAATTAACCGTTAGAAATACCGATTAGCCAAGAGGAGTATTATTGGCTAATTAAAAACACACATCATTGTGATTAAACGGTAGTTTGGCTTGACTCTGACCAAAATGTCCCCCGTTCCATTAAATTCCTCTGGCGGCACATAAAAGAGTCAATGAATTCCAGTAAATCTATGCAGTATATCTAGCATGAGGTAGCCTCTATGACCGTCAAAATTTTAAAAGGACGTTATCAAATCAAACGCCAACTCGGAAAACGCGCTGGTCAACGCACACTACTCGCCTGGGATCAGCAAAGCCAAAATTTTGTGGTTGTGAAACTACTCACCTTTAGCAGTGATTTAACCTGGGAAACATTTAGGCTCTTTGAGCGCGAAGCCAAAACCTTACAGCACCTTTCCCACCCAGCTATTCCTGGCTATCTTGACTATTTTGATATTCAAACCACCCATGGCAAAGGCTTTGCCCTAGTACAAAGTTATATTAACGCTCCTTCATTAGAAAAGCATCTCAAAGCGGGACGAACATTTAGTGAAATTGATCTCAAACAAATTGCCAAAGCCGTTTTAGAAATTCTTATTTATCTGCACAATTGTCATCCTGCCATTATTCACCGTGACATTAAACCGGGCAATATTTTGCTCACTAATCGTTCTGGCGCTCATGTCGGTCAAGTGTACTTAGTAGACTTTGGTGCTGTGCAAGCTGCTGCCGTGGAACAAGGGACGATAACCGTCGTTGGTACTTATGGCTATATGCCACCTGAACAGTTCGGGGGACGAGCTGTTGCTGCTTCTGATTTGTATAGTTTAGGCGCCACATTAATTTATTTAGCATCAGGACAGCATCCGGCTGATTTGCCCCAAAAAGATTTACGGATTTGTTTTGAGGATTCTGTCAGTTTATCACCCAGTCTTATCAACTGGTTGCAATGGATGACACAGCCAAGTCTGGAGCGGCGATTGGCATCAGCTAGTCAGGCTTTGCAAGTTCTAGAGCGCCGATTAAGTATTCCCAGAAACCGAGTTACTCGTGAGGATAACAACGAACTATCAGCATTTTACCCAAAGAAACCCAGTGTCTCGACCAATGTCCTAGTTACCAAGAAACCAGTTGGTTCTAGAGTTGGGTTGACGAAAACCAATGGTACTCTACAAATTTCAATTCCACCTAAAGGTTTCAGTCCTGATTTACGTGGCTATATTGGCATAGCAATTCTCTGGAATATATTTCTCATCTTTCCTTATTCCGCTGCTATACGAACTTGGAGTTCAGGTGGATGGTTTTTTGCATTGCTTTTTTCATGCCATTTAGGATTTGGTCTTAATATGATCCGAAACATTTTATTTACTATTTTTGGAAATATTTATCTCCAGATCGATCAGACGCAAATCGCTTTAAACTATCAGCTTTTTGGCTTAAACTACCAGCGTCCTCGCCCTGCACCACGACATCACATTCTTAAATTAGAACGGACTCAAACGTCTTATTATACAACTTCAAAAGGTAAAACAGTGAAAGTTGAACCGCAAATTAATATTTGGGCAGGAACTAAACAATTTGTGATTGGTGCCAAGGGTTGGCTATCGGAATCCGAGTTGGACTGGTTAGCTCGTGAACTTAGCCACTGGTTAGACCTACCGATTAGCTGATAGGACGCTTATTCGGGTTAAGCGGTAGCTTCTCGATGTTGCGCTAAAAACGCCTCCACCGTGCGGTTAAACTCCTCTGGCGCGACTAAAAAGGGCCAATGATTACCGGGAACCTGACAAATTTGTAAATTTTTTAAATAGGTTTTATAGGGTTTCAGTTGCCAGTCTTGGCGATTTACCCCTTTTTCTGGTTGCACAAACAGGGTAGGGATATGAATCGGAACCGTTAATCCGGCGACGAGCATCACATCCTCAAACGTACCATCACGGGCAGCCACGGTAAACTTACTCCCCCAAGAACCATCAGATTTCTGCTCGATACTGGCTTGAAAAACTTGCTGCTGTAATGGTGTCCAATCTTGATATTGACTTAACTGGCGCACTTTCTGTTCAGCGTCTTCATAACTCTCAAACGGACCCATACCTTTGAGAAAGGGTAAAACCCGGTACAACAAAGGGAATGTAACCTTGAGCAGACTAGGCATTTTCCAGATAAAAATTGGATCAACCAAAATCATGCTGCGGAACCGTTCGGGATGCTGTTTTGCCCAAATCGGGGCTAATTTTCCTGTCCAGGAATGTCCGATAATATGGGCTGATGACCATCCCAAGTGATCCATGAGGGCTTCCAAGTCCGCGATCGCACTGGCAAAGGTATAATCATCGTCAGGCTTACTACTCTCCCCATGACCTCGCATATCGGGAGCGATGATATGATAGCTCTCAGCCAGATACTCGGCTAAACTTGACCACACTAAAGCGTGATCCGCTAAACCATGGAGCAGTAACAAGGGTTCTGAACCTTGATTCCACTCCAGATAAGACAGTTGGATTTCGGGTAAAGATACAGTTTGCCGTGTTGGTGTCATTTTGCGTTCTAGGTAGTAAACCCGAATGTAGAATAGCAAATATCAACAAAAGATAACGCATTCTACTGAGCAGGGATTAGGTAGAATGCAGAACAAATCCTATTGGTTTGAGTAAGCTGGCGGCTGATTTAGATTGAATGGAGGGCGAATCGCTATGGCATTTACAGCGAGTGTTATTTCTACCAAGGAATGGGACGCTAGACCCCCAAGACGCTGGGCGGGGGAAACGAGACCGCAATATATTATCATTCATCATACGGCGACTCCTAATCCCCCCAATGATGTCTCCAGAGGGACATTAACGGGGGCTAAAACCTTCGCCCGCAGCATTCAAACCGCCCATATAGATGGCTTTGGCTGGATTGATTCCGGTCACAATTTTTTGAACACGACGGGCGGATATTTGCTAGAAGGCAGACATGGAAGTCTGAATGCGATTAAACGGGGACGCAGTGTTCGTTCATCCCATGCGGGTAGTAATAAAGGGAATCAGTCGCCAGGGATTGAAAATGAAGGGACGTTTACTACTTATCAAATGAATGCCAAACAGTGGGATAGTTTGGTTGAATTGTGCGCCTCGATTTGCTCAACGACTAAGATTAACCCGGATAATATTCTCGGACATCGTGACTTTTCTCCCACTCAATGTCCTGGAGATTGGTTATATGGTCAATTACCTCGCTTACGTCAGGAAGTCCGTCAGCGATTAGGACTATCTTTCATCGAAGTTTTACGGGAAGGAGACGCTGGATCACGAGTGAAGGAACTCCAACAAATTCTCAGCGCTCAAGGGTTTAATCCGGGTCCAATTGATGGTATCTTTGGCGCGGGTACTGAAGATGCGGTGGTTTTGTTCCAAAAGTTTTATGGGTTAGAACCCGATGGTTTGGTCGGACCGAATACGTGGAAGGTGTTAGAACGGGTGTCTCAACCGACACAGCCACCTCCCACCGACACGGGGACTCCGACAGCGCCGGATACGACACCGGGGGGAAGTACACCGTTGGGTTCACAAACGCCTTTCACCCAGGTTCAACTCCTCGATACCTATAAATATTACCGGGAACTTCCCCATCAAACTCAAGCCATTCAGTGGTTACAAGCACAACTGTCTGAGGCGACATTGGTAGAGTTTTCCCAGAAATGGCGCAATCAACCGTCAGAACCTTTTTTACCACTCCAGGAAGGTTCCGTGGGTTCCCAAGTGAAGCAAGTCCAAGAGGTTTTGCAGCAAGAAGGCTTTGATCCGGGTCCTGCTGATGGGATCTATGGTCCCAAGACAAAAGCTGCCGTTATTGCGTTTCAGCGCTCAAAAGGGATGACAGCAGATGGGATTGTCGGGGCGGTGACGTGGCCCGTTCTAAATTTGGCTTAGATTTGACGGTGAAATTGGGCGCACGTCGGTTATCAGGAAACACTTAAGCAGGAAAGTGAATGACAAAGTATACAACCATTACAAGATCCGTAATCGCACTAAAACCTAGGGTGGGTTAGCGACAGCGTAACCCACCGAGTTTAATTATAGGAATGGTGCGTTACTTCGTTAACGCACCCTACAAGATCGGCGATCGCATTAAGTCGTTTCGGCTCAAGTTGTCAAGTCCTGATAATTTAAACCCTACATTCCGCAGATATTTCAACAGGATTAATAGCGATAAAATTGAATAAATTA
>CAZNNK010000225.1:0-8708 GCA_964574085.1 uncultured Coleofasciculus sp. | reverse complement strand
GTTTTCTGGTTAGTCAAACCTGACATCTACGTTCAAGGATTTAATTCAGACAACAGACGTATCAATGGGTACATACTAAGTTTGAGGGCTATTTACAAAACTTAATACAGTACCATTTTCTTTTGTCCGACTACTTAGTTTACTCTCATCACGTCGCCATTGAGTCAGATAAGACCCCAAATTTAGGGTAGCAGGTTTCCACCGACTGAGGAGAGTCTTCCCCGCTACATGACAATTGTCAACGAATCTCGATTGAGAGATTAATTATCGGCAGAAAGGTGAAGAAGCTGGGCGGCATTTATCACGTAAGCTTGTCATACTGAAGCGGGATGATTTTATCGCTAGATTGTGATAGAAGTTTTCCAGTAGAATGATTCGGTCGCATCGAACCAAGTTCAATCATCTCGAAAATCGAAGTGGTTGGCTCCAGGGGATAATTTATTTGTTACCCTAATCAATAGACGAAGAATTAGCTGTAGCAACGGGTACAGCTAGGCGAATGTCAGACATCAGCCATAGACGCCAGACAGGCCTCTGTCAAAGTTCTGTTGTCATGCCTAGGCACAACTGATTTGAAGGGTTGGTAAATTTACGCCATCCTCTGCTAGGGAACCTGAATCGGGTTAAATCTCTCATCAGTTGAGGACTGAAATAAGTCTATGCTATAAATAGAGTCTTTGTAATCTTATTGGGTGGAGTACATCGAGTAGAATGAAACAAGTGGGAACTCATCTGGTCGTTGACGCATGGGAAGCGCCTGAAGACCTTCTTAATGATCCTGAGGGAATTCGCCGCGCCTTAACTGATGCGATTTCTGCTGGAGAAGGAACGCTCATTGATTTATGTGTACACCAGTTTAGTCCCCACGGAGTTACGGCGACAGCGACATTGGCTGAATCTCATATTGCTATCCATACTTGGCCCGAACATGGCTATTTTGCGGCGGATTTATTTTTTTGTGGCTGTGGTAAGCCAAAAGAAGCCATGAAACTGCTACAAACAGCGCTCCAAGCCAAGCAGGTGCGGATGAGGGAAATTGCACGCGGTTTTGATACTATACCAGACATTCAGGAGCGAATTGAAGAGTCCGTCTATCAGATGGTGAGTTGATATCCTCCCCCACTCACCCTTTGAGCAGCTTAGTAGGTGTGGAGAAGCTGGGGAAGCATGTAGAGACGTAGCATGCTACGTCTGGAAGCTGGGGGAGAAGATTAACTGTTCAGTTATTTCTTTGGACTAGGTAAAGTGGGGAACTGCAAATGTGGCTACAGAGATTAAGGTAGAGTCACCCTGGAGGAAAAAACCATGTTCGAGACAATTGTTGTGTTTGTCTTGGGTTTGACCCCCCCAGTGCTTTCGATATGGGTGATGCATCGAGCTAAGGAACAGGCGCAAATTCGGTTAAGAAATTCGATTCAAGCATCAACGGCTAGGGTACTACCCAGAAATCCAAATCCATTACCGCCGGATCAATATTATCTGGAAGGGGTTGGTTATTTAATCGGTGATATTACCTGTCGATTTAATGCTCGTTCGGCTTATATCCGCTGCGCGGTTAATCCATCGGGCCCTTGTGATAACTGTTGCCACTATGAACCCAGAGAATCTTAAATGATGGTTTCCTCTAACTGGACTACAAAACCCGCCCTGCTCCTCCGATAAAATGGATTCAATGGTTCTCGCGAAAATAAGCGGTAGCCAATTGCGTGATGTGTTGAATTCCGCTTAAATCAGGACTCTGAATGGGATTATTCATGCCTAACCAGAGCAGATATTCAATATTACCCGCAGGACCAGTAATCGGAGACCAAGTTAAGCCTTGATAGACCCAACCTAAATCATGAACGGCTGGTAAAATTTGGGCGATCGCGCCAGCCTGATCCTGAGGATCGCGCACCACGCCCTTTTTGCCAACCCGTTCTCGTCCTACTTCAAACTGGGGCTTCACGAGCAACACCACCTCACGCGGCGCCTGTAGCAGGTTCCACAAGGCGTCTAGAATTTTTGTCAGGGAAATAAACGAGACATCGACAACCCCTAAATCGGGATAAATCTCCTGCTTATCCGGGTTGTCTACTTGCAGGGATTCTCCATATAAATCCGCAGGTTGCAAATAGCGTAAATTGGTGCGTTCTTTCAAAATTACCCGGTGATCATTTCGCAATCTCCAAGCGACTTGTCCATACCCCACATCAACACCATAAACCCGTTTTGCCCCCCTTTGCAATAAGCAGTCGGTAAAGCCGCCCGTGGAAATACCGCCATCTAAGCAAATCCGTCCGTCTACAGCAATACCAAACTCGTCTAAAGCTTTAGCTAACTTTTCTCCACCTCTAGAAACATAAGGGGATTTCTGAGCAATTTTAATCTTAGCGGTTGTCTCGATTTCAGTTCCCGGTTTATCGACAAGTTGCTGATTAACCCGTACTTCTCCCGCCCGAATCAACCGCTGTGCCTGTTGTCGGGATTCGCATAAATTAAGGTCTACTAATAAAGTATCCAGTCGTTGTTTCAAGCGTCTAATGGATCAACAAATTAATCGACCCTATTATCATACTCAATTTGGTGTCATACAAGAAGTCGGGGAGCTTAGTTGGTGTAATCAAAGTCCCCCTTTTAAAGGGGGATTTAGGGGAATCTAAACCTTGCTACCTGGAAACTTAGATATCCAGATCAGTCAAATCCAGTCGAGATCCATAGGTTTCTATGAATTCCCGGCGAGGAGCAACCCGATCGCCCATGAGAACGGTAAAGATGCGATCGGCTTCAGCCGCATCTTCGATCTCGACACGCTTCATCGTCCGCGTTTCTGGGTTCATCGTGGTATCCCAGAGTTGATCGGGCATCATTTCACCCAAGCCTTTGAACCGTTGGATACTGTAATTGGCGTTAGCGGGGAACTCATGTTGAATTAAATTGGTGAGTTCGCGATCGCTATAACAGTAGTAGTGATTCCGTCCGCGTTCTACTTTATAGAGTGGTGGACAAGCAATGTGGATATATCCCTGATCCACTAATGCCCGTTGATAACGGTAGAAAAAGGTCAGCAACAGAGTGCGGATATGGGCGCCATCGACATCAGCGTCCGTATTTTTTGCTGCCAATCCTCCTGTACCACAAATAAAGTTTTCGTCACCTTCCACGGAGAAATCATACACATAGTCACCCACTAATTCAACTTCATGATTCTCCACTACTTTCAATCCCATCAAATCATCGCTGATGGGCAGATAATCCTGCGCCTTGCGTGTGGGTTTGGCTAAATGGGTGGCTAACGTTTGGGCTAAAGGATGTCGTTGCCAAATTGGATGACATTGTTCAAGTTGTGCCTTCCCACCAATAGAAATAGTGTAGTAAGCATATCGGGTTTGAATGGAAGCATCCGCCGCCGTTGAGGGTTGATGCTTGGTGGTACTGGCAATTAAACCCAATTGTCCCAACAGATACAGCAATCCATCCTTGAGTGTTCCTGAATTGGTGGTGAATGAGAGGTGTTTACCGTCAGTGGTGCCATCACCCAGGAAATAACCCTCCAGAAACGCAAATTGAAGATCTTCGCTCAAGCTAAATACGATATCGGGTAACGGTTTTTCGTGAGCGCATTTGGCTAAACTCCAAGCTTGCAGTAACCATGCAGCAGCAACACTATTGAAGTAGAGTTTAATCCCTTCACTGTCTGGGTCGTGATAGCATCGGGGTGTTTCACCAAAGACAGACTCAATCGCCGTGATTAGTTCAGGAATAAACGGTTCATCCTTTTTACCTAAATTCAGGCTAACTTGATGCTGACTCAGGGTTCCTTCCGCCACATACCACCCCAAGAACCAGAGTAATTCTGGCGTAATCGGCAAATAGCGGTTAAATGCCTTATTGCTATGCGCTTGGGGTACAAGTTGCACCTCATCACCTAGCTGCGCCAGTTCACTGGGCGTAAAGTAGTCAAAGGGTTTATAGTTGCTCACCTCACGCCAACGGGCATTTTTACTCGTATCATCTTGGGCTAAACAGTCGTCCAGCTTCGAGGGCAAAGTCTCATAGAGAACGTTATCATTTCCACCAATCGCATCTAGATAATTGAGGAAATCCGGTAATGTTGGGCGATTAATCCCCCGTTCCCAGTGACTAATCGTTATCGGCTGCTTCACGCCAACGGTAGTCGCCACCTGTTTCTGGGACATTCCAACCGCTTGGCGTTGAGCAATTAACTGTTGCCATCCGGCTGAGTCTAGCTTAACCCATGGCTCATTCCATTGGTCAGGTCGCGTCACCTTTGCCAAAACCCGTTGGCTAGCAATTTTTCGCACATCTTCCCCTTGTAAATAGAGGGATTGAGTCAATCCGGCTCGATACAATGTTTTGAGCAAATCCACTCGTGTCGGAGTTTCGGTGGGGCGCGGTAAACGCCGACTCGCTACCAGCCAATCACCGGGTTTCACTTCATTCCCTTTCTTCAGGCGAACTTCTCCATCCTCATAGACAAAGACACTATGAGAAGAGGTTACCTTCACCGAGCGATTGTAGCGCGTGGTGATTTTGTACATCGGTTCCTCATGGCTGTGACGAATCACGGCTTTCAGAGGGCGGAAGCGGGTAGCGTGTGTCACCGGATCAAAGGAAATCACCCGGTAACGTTCGGTGGTGCGGCGCCCTTCGATGCAATCATCAATAAAACCGCCAATGGAGACAAACTCCGTGCGTCCGGTATCATCCATGACGAGAGTCGGTTCATCTCCGGCGACACTCATAATCACAACCCGGTGGTAGCGCAGATGTGAGGCGTCAAATTCCTCCCCTTTGATCCCCAAACCCAGTGCGGTAATCAGGGATTGAATTTCTGTGTTCTTGTAAATTTTGGAATCGTCGGTTTTCTCGATATTGAGGATTTTACCCCGCAGCGGTAGAATCGCTTGAAATTGGCGATCGCGTCCTTGTTTGGCACTCCCGCCTGCACTATCCCCCTCAACGATGAAGATTTCTGATTCTGCCGGATCTCTGGAACTACAATCGGCTAACTTACCCGGTAGGGGAGACGACTCCAATACAGACTTACGCCGTACCAACTCCCGCGCCCGACGTGCAGCTTCGGCGGCTTTAAACGCTTGGATGGCTTTCTCTAAAACAGCATCAGCGACTTGAGGACGAAATTCCAGGTACTCTGTCAACACTTCGCCCACCAGGGAATCCACGATACCCCGAACTTCGGTATTCCCCAGTTTGGTTTTGGTTTGTCCTTCAAATTCAGGATCAGGGACTTTGACGGAAATGACACCAGTTAATCCTTCCCGAACATTCTCACCGCCCAGGTTAGACTCACTGTCTTTCAGTTTATTCCGCTTCCGTGCGATCGCGTTTAAGGTTCGAGTCAGAACGGTCTTTAACCCTTCTAAGTGTGTCCCACCGTCAATGGTACGGATATTATTGGCAAATCCTAACAAGTTATCGCTGTACGCATCCACGCACCATTGCAGCGCCACTTCTACTTGCACATTATTCCGTTCACCCTGAACATAAATAATTTCTTGGTGCAGGGGTTCCTTTTCCCGATTCATGTATGCCACATATTCCTGGATACCCCCCTCATAGTGGTAGCTGTCGCTGCGTTCAGGAGAGACGCGGTGATCCGTAAACGTAATTCTCACACCGCCATTCAGATAGGCGAGTTCTCGCAGTCGCCCTGCTACCGTACTGTAGTCAAACTCGATCCCATTGGTAAAGATTTGCGTATCGGGTTTGAACGTCACCGAGGTTCCCGTGCGGTTTTCTTTACTGGGTTTGACAACTAAATCACCCGTGGAAATACCGCGTTCGTAGCGCTGGGTATGAACCTTTTTCTCTCGCCAAACGGTAACTTCTACCCATTCTGACAGGGCGTTGACCACAGAAACCCCAACTCCGTGCAATCCGCCCGACACCTTATACCCGCCGCCGCCAAACTTACCCCCAGCGTGCAGCACCGTCATGACGGTTTCCAAAGCTGATTTACCCGTCTTAGAATGAGTATCCGTGGGAATACCCCGTCCATCGTCGGTCACGCTAACGGAACCATCGCTGTTGAAGTCAATTTCGATATGAGTACAATAGCCAGCCAGTGCCTCATCGATCGAATTGTCTACAACCTCGTAAACTAGATGATGGAGTCCCCTTGGTCCGGTAGAACCAATGTACATTCCCGGACGTCTGCGTACCGCTTCGAGACCTTCCAAGACTTGAATCTGATCGGCACTGTAGCTACTTGTCATATCAGGGATTCTCCAGTATAACGCTTTGAGCGGTTGATATGCTTCAAAATGACAAAACACCCAAAAATTTTAACACAAAAGGGTTACAGGCGGCTACAGAGTAGTCTGAAGAGATATTTATAGTGGGGATAGACCAGAGTGGGGTTGGGGAGATGGGGGAGATGGGGGAGATAGGGGAGATGGGGAAAATGAGAGAACTTTCCTTGTCTGTGTAATCAGTGTCAATAAGCTCTCATCTCCCTACCCTATCTCTCCAATAAATCCGTGAAATCAGTGTTTTGACGAATGACATAAGACAAATATGGATAACTTATACCGTTTCCAATTCAATCACTCTAGCGCCTTACAAGCACTCGCTGAGGGGCAAACCGATACAATTGACCACTACGAAGCCCGAAAAAAGCTATTTAACTTATCTATAATGGCAGATTACGACCAACTTGTCTGCCTTCCCACTCTAACCGCGATCGATAAACATTGGTATCAAATTGAAACCGCCCGCAAAGTCCTCAGACAACTGGGGGGACGCGCCCTTTTAGCGGATGAAGTTGGATTGGGTAAAACTATTGAAGCTGGACTTATCTTAAGTGAATATCTAGCACGAGGGATGATTCAATCTCTATTAATTCTCACCCCCGCCTCCCTTGTCTCTCAATGGCAACAGGAATTACAAACCAAATTTAACATCGATACCGTTAGCAGCGACGATAAACAACTCCAACTCAACCATCAGGAATTTTGGAGTACCAACACCCGAATCATCGCCTCCCTAAATACAGCGAAATCAGCCAAGCATTTCCAGTTAGTTACCGCCCGCAACTGGGATTTAGTGATCGTTGATGAAGCCCACCATCTGAAGAATCGCAGCACCTTAAACTGGAAACTCGTCAACGCCTTAAACAAACGGTTTATCCTCATGCTCACCGCTACCCCCGTCCAGAACTCTTTAGTCGAATTATTCAACCTGTTAACCCTACTCAAACCTGGACTCTTAAAGACAGAAGCCGCCTTTAAAAAAGAATACATCTCCTCAAAAAATGGACGAATCCCCAAAAATCCGGAAAAGCTGCGCCAATTAATGCGAGAGGTAATGGTACGCAATACCCGTTCCTTAGTCGATGTGCAATTACCCAAACGTTTCGCTACCACA
The DNA here is from genome assembly GCA_964574085.1 of uncultured Coleofasciculus sp. GTDB lineage: Bacteria > Cyanobacteriota > Cyanobacteriia > Cyanobacteriales > Coleofasciculaceae > Coleofasciculus. The sequence continues at coordinate 1,319 of CAZNNK010000225.1, read as the reverse complement.
ATTACTGTCACGCCGTCCCAAGGAGAAGATAAACTATATCAGGATTTGACAAACTATGTCCGGGATTTTGAACGCATTGAATCCGATTCTGACAAAACCAAAAAATTAGACAAATTTTCCCGAACTAATCTCTTAATGCGGGCAGGTTCCTCACCCCAAGCCTTAGCCGATTCCCTAAAAAGTCTTGCTAAAAAATTTCCCAGTGAACAACTGACTAGCTTAACCCGACGCGCCGCCCAAATTAAAAAAGTCGAGAAAGCCCTCGCCTTAGTAGACTTACTCAAAAAATCGACTCAAAAAACCATCGTCTTTACCACCCATCGAGCCACATCTGCTTACTTAGCCAAAACCCTAGAAAAAGCCGATATTCCCTTTGCCCAATTTCTGGGAAGTATGTCTTTAAAAGAGAAAGACGCAGCAATTGAAGCATTTCGCGATCGCGTCCCCGTATTACTTGCCTCTGAGACAGGAGGAGAAGGGCGTAACATCCAATTTGCCAATGCAATTGTCAACTACGACTTACCCTGGAACCCAATGAAAATTGAACAACGAATTGGCAGAATTCACCGCATTGGACAGCACCAAGATGTATTCATCTTTAACTTTTGTCTCCAAGGTAGCATAGAAGAATACATCCTGCGAATCTTACACGATAAAATCAATATGTTTGAACTCGTCGTCGGCGAAATCGAAACCATTTTAGGTAATGTTGACGAAGACTTTGACTTCAGCGACGCCGTAATCGACATTTGGTTAAAACACCAGGCAAAACCCGAACTAGATACAGCTTTTAACGACCTCGCCACTAACTTAATCCAAGCCAAAGACAAATATCGGCAAATCAGCGAACTCGACGAACAAATTTTTGGTGAAGAGTTTGAAGCTTAACTGTAAAAAGCAAAATGCAAAAGGCTTTCAGGCAAAATAACAAAGATAGATAACACCAATAAACAGAATAACAGTCGAGAGTCAAAACCATACATAATATTATTTATGCTTATTCCCCAAAACCATTAACCCCCTCTGCGTCCCTCTGCGCCAACCTCTGCGTCCCTCTGCGTTAAAAAAACATAACATTCAACCCCCAAAAAAACAGCCAATCCATAGTAAACTAAACTCCTCCCCTCCAGTCTTGCTAATCTAACAATGGTATCCAATCCAATTCTATCTACCCTAGCTCAACTGATCACCTTACACGAAGGCATCGCCGAACCAGAGGGCGAACAAAGCTTAAATGTACTCCTAACTCAATCCATTGCCAAAGCTCTAGACTTACCCGAAGATGTTACATTAGCTACGAGAGCCGATATTCCAGACAG
>CAZNNK010000224.1:0-8711 GCA_964574085.1 uncultured Coleofasciculus sp. | reverse complement strand
GGTTCAGTTTGTCCCTAAACCCGCCCCTACAAATGAAACCTACCCTAATCCCTTAAGCACCATAGTACGCGGGTTCATTCCCTGGCTTCCATTTGATATTGCAACCGATACTGGGCTTTTGGTCTTCACTAACAGGTGATTGTGCTAATACCGCATCGATCGCGGATCGCAGATCCTTACCTGTCACAGGTTGATCATTCCCTGGGCGGCTATCGTCGAATTGTCCTCGGTAGACGAGTTGGCGATCGCGATCAAACACAAAGAAGTCTGGCGTACAGGCGGCGGTATAGGCTTTAGCCGTTTCCTGGCTTTCGTCATAACACAAGGGAAACGTTAATTCTAAGTCTTTTGCCATTTCCTTTAACTTCTCAGGCGCATCGTCTGGGTAATTCGCCGCATCATTGGCGCTAATTGCTACAATCCCCAGATCTGCATCCTGGTAGTCTCGACCTAGTTTGGCTAATTCTCCCTGTACATGCTTGACAAAAGGGCAATGACGGCACAGAAATATCACCACTAATCCCTGTTTCCCCGCAAACCTGTCTAAGGATATCGTTTCCCCCGATACCACATCGGGTAACTGGAATTCTGGGGCTTTTGTGCCTAAAGGTAACATGGTTGAGGCAGTTCGCGCCATGATTTTCACTCCTTTATTAACTAATTTAGAGGATTGGATGGTTGAACATATAGGCGGGGAGAGGGAACAGGGAACGGGGAACAAGAAGCCTTTCCTATTAGCTTAAATTATTAATTTATAATAATTCATAGATTAAACCTATAAATAGAAAGTTGAGCCAGTCCATCTGGGAATAACTGAAACAGAATCCCCTTTCTATCCTGTGACCGATTATCCCAGCAAGTCCCATGCAAGCGTTAGACCGTCCCATTGCGTCATCACCCCAGGTGGCGATTGATACTCAACCCCTGACAGTTGTACCCGACACACCTGTAATAGACGCGATCGCGCAGATGAGTCAACGGCGACGCACTTGTTCCTTACCGTGTTTTAATGTAGCACCAGATGCTAACCCAATCAACGAACGACGCGCTAGTTGTGTTCTGGTGCGGGAGGGAACGCGACTGGTGGGGATACTGACGGAACGGGATATTGTCCGATTCGTGGCTCAAGGGATGAATTTAACTGGGGTGAATGTGGCTGAGGTAATGACAGGGCGTTTGATTACCTTGAAAGCGTCGGACTTTCAGACGATCTTTACCCCACTCAACCTGTTTCGTCACCATCGTATTCGTCACTTACCCATTGTCGATGAGGGGGGGAATTTACAGGGCGTGGTGACACCGGATAGTATTCGCGCTTATTTGCAACCGACAAACGTATTGCGGTGGCGACGGGTTGAGGATGTGATGGTAACGTCTGTGATTCAGGCGAAACCGAACACCTTTATCTTAGATGTGGCTCAGCTAATGTCAGACTATCGGGTTAGCTGTGTGGTGATTGTTGAGGAGAAAAACCCATCGAGTGCGTCGCCAATTCCGGTGGGAATGATGACTGAACCCGATATAGTTCAGTGTCAGGCGTTGGGTTTAGATGTCTGTACCCTTTCCGCCCAAACGGTGATGAATACACCTCAATTTTGCCTGACTCCCAAAGACTCATTAGGGGTAGCGCATCAGCAAATGCTCTCCCAAGGAGTGCAACGATTAGTGGTGACAAATAGTCAAGGCGAATTGGTGGGACTTGTAACGCAAACTCGCCTGCTGCAAGCCCTTAATCCGATGGAAATGTATCAGGTGATTCAGGGTTTAAAGCAAGAAGTTCGCCAACTGCAACGGGAAAAGGTTGAGTTATTAGAAAATCGGAATACTCAACTGGAACAGCAAGTTCAGCAACGCACGCAGCAACTGCAAACAGAATTGACGCAACGTCAACAGATGGAACAACAATTACGGGAAAGTGAGCATCGTTATGCTACCTTAGCTGACGCCTCACCCGTGGGAATTTTCCGCACCAATGCTCAAGGAATTGGCTTGTATGCGAATCAACGCTGTGCTGAAATTACGGGAATTCCCATAGCAGAAATCCTGGGACAAGGATGGGCAAAAACCTTACACCCGGAAGACTGCGATCGCGTGATTCGGGATTGGCATGATGCGGTTGAACAACAGCAGATTTTTACCTCAGAGCATCGCTTTCTTACACCTGACGATAAGGTAACGTGGGTATTTTGTCAAGCTGTCCCCGACGTTGGCACCAATGGCGAGAGTTTGGGATATATTGGCACACTCACCGATATTAATAGTCGCAAAACAGCCGAAGCCGCCCTAAAAAATATTTTTGCAGCAACGGCTAACGTTACTGGTGCTGACTTTTTCCGAGAATTAGTCCGCCACATCGCCTTGGCTTTAGGTGTTTCTCATGTTCTAGTTAGTGAGCGAGTCGGCGATTCTTTTCAGACATTAGCATTTTGGTCAAAGGGTCAATTACAGCCAAACTGCACCTATCCTATCACCCATACACCTTGCCAACGGGTGTTAGCGGAAGGAACCTATTGGTGTCCAACTCAGGTGCAAAAAACGTTTGCTGATGATGCGGCTTTAGTCACCTTAGGCGTCGATAGTTATATGGGTGTAGCTTTGACGGATGGTGACGGAAATCCAATTGGCAATCTTTGCGTTTTACACGAACAATTCATCCCTGAACCCCGACAAGCCTTAGCCATTCTCCAGATTTTTGCGGCTCGAGCCGCCGCTGAATTGGAACGCAAACGAGTGCATCAAGCCTTGCAACGTTTTAATCAGGAACTTGAACGTCGCGTTAAGGTGCGAACCCAGGAGTTAGAGTTTCACAAATTGGCTCTGGATTATTCGGCAATTGTGGCAATTACGGATGCTCAGGGTATTATTACTTATGCCAACCAAAAATTCTGTGAAATTTCTCAGTATTCTGCCGATGAATTGATTGGTCAAACCCATCGCCTGATTAATTCCGGATATCATCCACCCTCGTTTTTCCAGCAGATGTGGCAAACGATTGCTCAAGGTGACGTTTGGCAAGGGGAAATCAAAAATCAGGCAAAGGATAATAGTTATTACTGGGTGGATACGACCATTATTCCCTTTTTAGATGAGCAAGGTAAACCCTTTCAATATCTGGCAATTCGCCATGATATCACCGAGCGAAAATATGCTCAAGATGCGTTATGGGAGAGTGAAGTCCGGTTTCGTTCGCTGTTTGAAGCGGCTCCCGATTGTATTCATGTTATTGATCTCGATGGGTTTATTTGGCAAACCAATCCCGCCTCAGTCGAACAGTTGGGCTATCGGGAAATTGAACTGATTGGTCATCGCCTGGATGAGTTTTTTACGCCAGAGTCAAAACAACGCTTTGCTGAACAATTTCCCACACTTTTGGCAACCGGGAACAACCGCTTGAACGTGGAAATGATTCGCCGGGATGGTACTCTGGCGATTATGGATTTATCGAGTTCATTGGTACAAGATGAACCGAGAAACTGTGCCTATATTGTCGTCATTCAACGGGATATTAGTGATGCCTATCAACAAGCCATTCAACGCCAACAGGATCAGGCGACTCTCCAACAGAGTAATCAGCTATTACAAGCGATTAGCGCCGCGCAGTCTCAATTTATTGCTGATGCCAATCCCCATATTCTTTTTAATGGACTCTTGGACAGTATCTTGGGGTTAACCAATAGTGACTATGGCTTCATTGGCGAGATTCTCTATACAGAGCATGGCAAACCCTTTGTCGAAGAAGCTTACCTGAAGATACGGGGTAGACCTGATCTGAAATCTCAGGTCATTATCCCTAGTCCTGGGAACGAGGAAATGGCTTCAGGGATGGATTTGGATACTATACAAACTCTATTTAATGCGGTTATTGTTACAGGTAAACCTGTTATTAATAACCATCCTGTCACTGATCCATGTTGGGGTAAACTCCCAGACGAGCCTCCTCCGCTCATGGCATTTTTGGGACTGCCATTTTATATTGAAAATAAATTTGTCGGTTTGGTTTGCATTGCGAATCGACCCGGAGGGTATGATGAAAGCCTTGTCGAGTATCTGCAACCTTTCCTGGCAACTTGTGCCAATATTATGGAGGCTTATCGCAATGATAAACGCCGCCAAAAAGCGGAAGATGAGTTACGCCAAAGCCAAGAACAGTATCGGTCAGTAATTAATAGCGTCAAGGAGGTTATTTTTCAAACTGATGCTCAAGGAAACTGGACATTTCTGAATCCCGCTTGGACAGAAATTACTGATTTTTCAATAGATGAAAGTCTAGGAACGCCTTGTTGGAATTATATCCATCAGCCGGATCGACAACTGCATCTAGATCTATTTCAATCCCTAATTAATCGTCAACAGGAATACTGTCGCCAGGAAATCCGCTATTTGACTAAAAACGGTGATATTCGCTGGCTGGAAGTGTTTTCCCGTTTAACTTTAGCCGGAGATGGAAGCATTAAAGGAACATCAGGAACGCTGACAGATATTACGGAACGCAAACTCTCTGAACAAACTCTCAATCAACAGTTAGCCGCTATTGAAGCCGCTATTGATGGAATTGGTATTTTAAATGAGAAGGGTGAATATATTTATTTAAATCAAGCGCATCTGGAAATATTTGGCTATGAGACACCGACGGATTTATTGGGAAAAAGCTGGCATCACTTGTACTATGATGATGAAATAATTCGCATTGAACATGATATTTTTCCTGTGCTAATTGAGAATGGATATTGGCGAGGAGAAACCTTATCAAAACGCCGCGATGGTTCGACATTTGCCGAGGAATTATCCCTGACGTTAATTGAGGGGGGTGGACTGATTTGTGTCTGTCGAAATATTACCGAACGCAAGAAAACTGAAGCATCATTAGCCAAGCGCGATCGCTATTTGACGGCGTTGGTTGAAGTGCAGCGTCAGTTATTAGCCGCGCCCGTTAATTGTGATGTTTATCAGCAAATTTTGAGCATTCTCGCCCCGATTGCCGATGCTAACCGAATTTATGTGTTTGAGAATCATTGTGATGAAACTGGGCAACTTTTGAGTAGTCAACGGGCGGAATGGTGCGCCCCAGAAATTCTACCTCAACTGGATAATCCGGCGCTACAAAATGTCAGTTATCATGATTTTGTCCCCCGTTGGATGGATGTCTTAGCCAAAGGGGGTATAATTAATGGGATTGTGGCAGATTTTCCGGAATCGGAACGGGCTATTTTAGCACCCCAAGGGATTTTATCGCTCCTCGCTTTACCGTTAATTGTCAATGGAGAATTCTTTGGATTCATTGGCTTTGATAACTGTGTCGAAGCCAGAGAATGGCAACCCTTGGAAGAAGGATTATTGAGTTCCGCTGCGGCTGCGATCGCGCTGGCAAAAGAACGGGAAATTACGACCAAAGCATGGCAAACGTCTCAATCTCAACTCCAAGCTGTTTTAGATGCTGTACCGGGCTTGGTTTCTTGGATTAGTTCCGATTTAACTTATCTGGGGGTCAATCGCCATTTAGCCTCGCGGTACAATTTAGCCCCGGAACATTTCTTGGGCAAAAAAGTTGGGTTTGTTGATAAAAATAGTGATTTTGCAGAGTTCCTGCGCCAATTTTTTGCCAGCTCAAGTCTAACGACATCTCAAACGCTGCGGTTTGAGATGAATGGCACTATCCAGAGTTACTTAATCGTGGCTCAAAAATATCAGCAAAGTCAAGTCTGTGTTACTGTGGGAATTGATATTACCGAGCGGCAAAAGGCAGAAGAACAAATCAAAGCGTCACTGAAAGAAAAGGAGGTTTTACTCAAAGAAATCCATCACCGGGTTAAAAATAATTTAAATGTGGTGTCCAGTCTCTTGGAACTACAAGCCGACTCTATTGCTGAACCTCACATTGGTAAACTCTTTGAAGAAAGCCAAAATCGGATTTACTCCATGGCGCTGATTCATGAGAAATTATATCGTTCGCCAACCATTGGACAAATTAACTTGGAGGACTATATCCAAGACTTGGCAAATAATCTGTTTGATTCCTATAATGTTAATGAGGATTGCATTCAGTTACACATCACTGTTGAGCCAATATTTCTCAACATTGAAACAGCTACGCCTTGTGGCTTAATTATTAATGAATTAGTCTCGAATAGTCTCAAACATGCCTTTCCGGATGAGCGAGAAGTAGGAATTGTGTCTATTGACTGTTATCAACAGTCAGATGGGCAAATTCACTTAGTCATTAGCGACAATGGCATCGGATTTCCCGAAGCATTGGATTTTCAGGATACCGAATCCATGGGGTTTCAAGTCGTTTGTACATTAATCGAACAGTTAGAAGGAACGATTGAACTCCAACGCACTCCCGGCACAGTATTTTCGATTCAATTTAGCGAACTTCAGTATCAAAAACGGATCTAAACAAATGAGCGATATTCATATTCTAATTGTCGAAGACGAACTGTTAATTGCCAAGAACTTATCCCGCAAACTGAAAAAGCTGGGGTATCGCGTTGATGCGATTGTTTCCTCCGGAGAAGCGGCGATTCAGAAAGCGGCTGAAATTAAACCGGATTTAATCCTCATGGATATCGTGATTAAAGGAGAAATGAATGGGATTGAAGCGGCGGCTACGATTCATCAGCAATTGGATATTCCGGTTATTTATACGACAGCGTATGCCGATGATGATACCTTACAGCAGGCTGAAGCCACAGGTTCCTATGGCTATATTATCAAACCCTTTAAAGAACGAGACTTACACGCGACGATTAAAATCGCCTTGAGTCAACATAAACAAGCGATAAAAATGCGGCAATTGTTGGCAGATGAGCAGGTGATTAATCAAAATAAATCCCGGATACTGTCCATGGCGTCCCATGATTTACGCGCCCCGTTAACTACCATCCAGATGTCAGCGGAACTGCTTCAGTTAAAAGCGGATCAGGAGGATGAGCGAAAGACTCGGCATTTTCAGCGAATTCAAAACGCGGTGACGAATATGAATCAGCTACTGGAAGATGTTTTAACCTTGAGCCAAGCAGAAGCGGGAAAATTAGACTTTCAACCTGAGCCTTTGGATGTAATTGCGTTGTGTGAAACTCTTAGGGAACAGTTAATTCCCCTGGCTAGTGAGCAACATAGCCTCAATTTCAGTTATCAGGGAGAGTTTCCCCTTGTTTATTTCGATGAAAGCTTATTGCGGTATTTACTCACCAATTTACTCACCAATGCGATTAAATATTCTCCCCAAGGGGGTAATATTTGGTTAACAGTGATGAGGAATAACCAACAGGTTACATTTCAGGTGCAGGATGAAGGAATTGGTATGCCTCCAGAGTACCTAGGTAAACTCTTCCAGCAATTTGAACGCGCTGCTAATGTGGGTAATATTAAGGGTACAGGATTAGGATTATGTATCGTGAAGCAAGCGGTTGATTTACATGGTGGTGAGATTATGGTGGAGAGTACGGTGGGAGTCGGTACTACGTTTACGGTTAGGTTACCGTTCCAAAAAACCCGCCCTTCGTCAAACAAGGTTGTGTAAGAAACGATCAGCGTGAAACCCGCCCCTACCCATTAATCAGGGCGGGTTTTGAATAAACGTGATCATCAATCGCAACCGGAAAATCCCTAAACCCGCCCCTACCCATTAATCAGGGCGGGTTTTGAATAAATGCTATCATCAATCGCAACCGGAAAATCCCTAAACCCGCCCCTACAGACAAATAATGGCGCGTCTCAACACTCCACACTTCTCCAATCCCCAATCTATTCGGATTTTGCTGAATTGGATGATCCCGCCTCGGCGGTTTCTTCACTACTGGGTAACTCCAGACAGTATCCCGCACCGTATACTGTTTTAATATATTGGGGATGACGGGGATCAGGTTCGAGTTTGGTTCTCAGGTGGCGAACATGGACGCGAATGGTTTCAATATCGTCATCTGGATCATATCCCCAGACTTCTTTAAGAATTTCACTGGGGGAAACCGTTTGACCATGACGCTGCAATAAGCAGTGTAGCAGTTCAAATTCCAGGTGGGTTAATTTGACCGTCTGATTAAACCAAATCGTCTCAAACCGTTCTGGAATCAGCGTCAAAGGACCATAGTTGAGGATTTCCGTATGCTTGGCGGCTTGGGGAATGCGATCGGTGCGTCGCAGTAAGGCGCGTACCCGGGCAAGCATTTCTTCGAGTTCAAAGGGTTTAGTCAGATAATCGTCCGCACCAGCATTGAACCCTTCCACCTTATCCTGAGTTTGACCCAACGCCGTCAGCATCAACACGGGAATATCCGCCGTGCGATCGTCCCGACGCAACCGTTGGCAAACGGTAAAGCCATCGACTCGAGGCAGCATCAAGTCGAGTATAATCAGGTCAGGCTGGAGTTGCAGCGCTAGCGCCTGACCTTTGATTCCATCCGGCGCTTGGTGAACTTCGTATCCTGCCATTTCTAGGTTAATGGATACAAGTTCCGAGATGGCGGGGTCGTCATCGATTAAAAGGATTCGAGGCATCACTTAAGTGGTTACTAATAGGACTTGTTAAGGTTGGATAAGAACTGTTACAGGAAACTACAGATACTGTACCGATTATAAGCGCTGATTCTAAACTACTTGTGAAGAAAATGGGAAGTTGCTGATTTTTTTGGGAAAATCAGGTATAATACAGGGTTGATTTGTAAACATATCCTGTTTCGGGCGTCGGTCAAGTAGACTGATTGGTACAAAAG
>CAZNNK010000223.1:0-8715 GCA_964574085.1 uncultured Coleofasciculus sp. | reverse complement strand
GCATCCGCATTAATTTCTGAATTATGACCCACAAACGTCTGTAACGCATTAGGAATTGTACTGCTTCCCTGATACTCTCCACCAATCCGTACTGTACCCCCACCATTCGCACCAGAAGCATTAATCGTCGCCTCAACCAGTCCCACATTATCGCCCAAAACATTAACCTCACCTCCTATCTGTGGTGAAGCTGAAAACTCTGGCATAGATACATCCAAAGTCCCCGAAATAATTGCTGTCCCCGGTTCAGTGGGTAGAGTTGTACCCGATTCAGTTAACTGCACCTCGTTGGTTGGAGAAACAGTCAATCCCGTATCTACTGTTTCCCCTGTACCCGTTAGTAACACAGGCAAATCCAGAGGATTTAGCTGTAGCGGTTCACCCGGATTACTTAGACGTGGAGAAATCTCCAAACTTAACAACGTTCCCGGTTGACTAATCCGGACTAAATTTTCACCGGGTACAGCCGCGATCGTAATCGTTCCGCCGGGTGCAGTGAGTTGTCCGGTATTAATTACAGTACCCCCCAGTAACGTTAAATTCTGCCCCTCTCCCACCACCAAATTACCAGCATTCACAATACTCCCTGGCTGGGAAACATCAAAGGCAAATTGATGGGGAACACCCACCAAAGTTTGGTAGTCATTGTTACCCCAAGCATTGAACCAATGATTATCGCCAAACCCAATCCCCGTAGCCGTGGTTGCTGTGAAATCAGCCGGGACATTTAACTGGGCGTCTGCACCAAAGACAATTCCGGCTGGGTTGAGTAAAAATAAGTTAGCATTACTTCCAGTCACTTGGATTAAACCATTAATCATCGACGACCCCCAATCACTCGCCCTAAAATATTACGAGTCTGGGGATTAGCTAGAAAATTGGCAATTTGATCGGAATCAAGTCCAAACTGCTGGAAACTATGAAACAGATTTGCCCCATCTGCGGAAACGCTACCTCCCTCAATATCCAAACGGTTACCATCGGGTGTAACTTGGGTTCCGGTTCCATCCGTCGCGGGTGTAATCGGTTGAGAGACTAGCGGCGTCGGTGTAAACGCGGCGACTAAGCCTAAGGGGATAAGCAGTCGATGCATGGTTTTCATGGCGATTGTTTCCTATCCAGTTGTTAAATCCCTACCATCTCAACCAGTTGCTTTACGGGAATTAAAGGTATTTTTTTTATAACACAATGAATAGAATAAGACTTGAGGATTAATCAGTTTTTTTGAGGTAGATCAAAATTAGCAACATCTCTTAATCTATGTTGAGCATCACAGCCGCTGATTTTTATCCCATGGCTTAATTTTGTTGATTTAATCAATATGCTGTTACAAATATTGATTAAAAAATGAAACGTTTAGAAAAGTTTAGAGTCTCAACTGTCAGTTTAGCAATAGCCCTTAATGGTGTGTAATATCACGTTAATAAACCGGGTTGCTTTGGGTGAAATGCCGATATCAGAGTTGTCATGCTCACGAGAAACCCGGTTTGGAGGGAATACTTGAGCCGACTATGGTATTATCAGTAAGCGAAACTTTATAATTCGGTAGCCGATCACTCCTATCTCAATCATGGTTGCAGTCGCGATTTTAGCCGCAGGGCGCGGGACACGGATGAAATCCAAGTTGCCCAAGGTATGCCACAATTTGGGTGCCTTGTCAATGGTGGAACGAGTTCTCAAGAGTTGTCTGGGGATCAATCCGTTGCGGTGTCTGGTGATTGTCGGTTATCAAGCAGAACTTGTGAAAAATTCCCTCGCCGAGTTCCCAGATATCGAATTTGTGGAACAGACGGAACAATTGGGAACCGGTCATGCGATACAACAACTCCTCCCCCACTTAGCGGGATTTACGGGAGATTTATTGGTTCTGAATGGTGATGTTCCCCTGTTGCGCCCCCAAACCCTGCAACAATTATTAGACACCCATAGAACCCATCAAAATGCCGCGACGATATTAACCGCGCAACTCCCCAATCCGCAAGGATATGGGCGAGTTTTTTGTGATAGTCAAAACCTCGTCACTCAGATTGTAGAAGATCGAGACTGCACCACCGCCCAAAAACAAAACCGCCGGATTAATGGGGGAGTTTATTGTTTCAATTGGCAAAAATTGGCAAAAATACTGCCGAATCTAGAGTCCAAGAATGACCAAAAGGAATATTATTTAACCGATACGATTCATCAACTAAAACCCGTGATGGCGGTTGATGTAGAGGATTACCAGGAAATTCTGGGCATCAACAACCGCAACCAGTTAGCCGAAGCCTACCAGATTCTACAGGATCGGATCAAGGAAGCCTGGATGATGGCGGGGGTGACATTAATTAATCCCGATAGTATTACCATTGATGACAGCGTAAAATTAGAACCCGATGTGATTATTGAACCCCAAACCCATCTGCGGGGGAAAACCGTGATTGGTTCCGGGAGTCGAATTGGACCGGGAAGTCTGATCGAAAATAGTCAGTTAGGTGAAAATGTCACGGCGCTGTATTCGGTGGTAAGTGATTCGGTGGTGCAAGAGAATACCCGCATTGGACCCTATACTCATCTTAGAGGGCATGTTAGCGTCGGGGAATCTTGTCGGGTGGGGAATTTTGTGGAACTGAAGGGCGCCCAAATTGGCGATCGCACGAATATCGCCCACCTGTCTTATCTGGGGGATGCGATATTGGGGAATCAGGTGAATATCGGCGCCGGAACGATTACCGCCAACTACGATGGCGTCCAAAAGCATCGCACTCAAATTGGCGATCGCACGAAGACAGGTTCTAATAGTGTGCTTGTCGCCCCGGTAACCTTGGGTGAAGATGTCACCATCGCCGCAGGTTCGGTGGTTACCGACAGTACACCCAATGATTGTCTCGTGATTGCGCGATCGCGTCAAGTGGTTAAACCCGGTTGGCGTCTCAATTCTCCCACCCCGTAGGAATTGGTTCCCTGGTTCCCACACCCATCAAACAATGGTATGGCGACAAATTCCCGCGCCGATGTCCTGAATTTTGTCAATCAAGGGTTGGGGTTGCACTACTTTGACATTCCCACCAAATCCAGCCACCCAACGCCATAAGTCTACATCCTCAAGTGACCATTTGGGTAAAGTGACTTGAAAGCGATGGGGAAACTCTGGATCAGGGCTGGGAGATAGGGCAAAAATCGATTTTAAGCGAGGGTTCAATAAATTATTCCCTAACGGCGGTGACATCTTCATTTGTCCCGGTGGATAGCGTTTTGTCCCTTCACAAATAAAGGGAAATATATTATCATTAAACCAAAGTTCGACCAGAATTTCTACTGCCGCCCGTTCTGCTTTTTTGGAACGGAGAAATTGTTATTGATCTTGGACACTATTCCCCCAAAATAAACCCGCACTGGCTTGATGGAGGCGGTGTAGCTTGTTTAACGATCGCGCTTGGGCTTGTCGCGATCGCGTGATAGTTTGGGGTTGACCGATAAATAGGCGATCTAATCGTTCAAACCGAAATAAATTCCCGCCTTTTCCCTTTTCTTCTTGTTCAAAGGCTACGTACCAAGCATGGTTATAAAAGACGATTTGCAGACACCAGGCGGTAAAAAATCCTTCTTGATCTCCCGAAAATCTCCCCCCACCCCGATGTCGATTCAATTCTAATAGTTTACCTGATGCGATCGCGTCTTCGAGTTGGTCTAAGTTGCGGGCTAGGGCAGATGACGGTAAACTGTCGATATCCACCATGGATTGATGGGCAATTGCCCGTACTGGATACACTTCGGTGATATCTAGCTTACTGGAGGTGATGCGATCACGGAATAAACCCTGAAACCCTTACCCAGAGCCACCTCCGGGGGGTCTACGAAAACATAAGGATTTCAGCCATTGCCTGACCCCCCCGGAAATCTTACGCACAAGCGCCCCAAAATCACCCATTTTCCTGTAACCAACTTGATAACTCTTCTAAATTATTGAAATCAAAAACATCATTGCTTAGACGTTCCAACTGGTCAACCGATAAGTTTTGAATTCCCTGACGGATTTCTGGCGGAATTGACCCCAATTGTCGCTCCAGGAAACGGAATATCCATCGGATTCCTTGCTCTAATCCTTCTTGCAGTCCCTCCTGCTTTGCCTTAACAATCGATCCCCGTTGGTCTTCCAGGAACATTTCTTGCTTACGCAATTTTTCCACTTCCTCTACACTCAAATTCCCTTGATTGGCGATATTCATCGCTTTATCCAGTTCCGGAAATTGGCTAAATGTGGGGGGGATTACCTCCAAACTGGGAGCCTCTTTAATAAAATAAATCCATTTATCTGTTAAACTCTCTAGTTGATCCAGCGTTTTCGTGAATTTCGGGAGTTCTACAAAAATTAACTCGATTTCTGGATCAGGATAGTTAAACAACTCCTGATTTTCCTTCAAGCTAAACCGGGTCAGATACCGTTGGGTCTGTTCAAACATGGGAAAGTCGGTAATTGTTAAGGCAATGATCGGTTTCAGGTACGAATAGCCTTCGCCATATTTGAGCTGATTTCCATAAGTTTTGGTCAGGTTATAAATAACCCGCTTCTCAAAGAAAGCTAGGTTGAGGATTTGCATTTCAATTAGCACGGTTGAGCCATTATCCAGTAAGGCTTTGACATCTAGATAGCTGTCTTTGAGATCCACCACCTCTCTAGGATTATAGGGGTCAATAATTTCTAAATCCTGAATCACGGGATTGGTTTCATAAATCAAAGCATTTAAAAAGCTAATCAGGATATCTTTACTATCTTTTGAGCCAAATATTTTTTTGAAGGCAAAGTCTGTTTTGGGGCTAATAAATTTCATTTTAATCCCTCCTCAATTATTTCATGATAAAATCGGTAACATTATGCATAAGTAACCCAAGTTACCCATTTTCTTGTAACCACCTTGATAACTCTTCTAAATTGTTGAAATCAAAAACATCATTTCCGAGACGTTCTAACTGGTCAACCGATAAGTTTTGAATTCCCTGACGGATTTCTGGCGGAATTGACCCCAATTGTCGCTCCAGGAAACGGAATATCCATCGGATTCCTTGCTCTAATCCTTCTTGCAGTCCCTCCTGCTTTGCCTTAACAATCGATCCCCGTTGGTCTTCCAGGAACATTTCTTGCTTACGCAATTTTTCCACTTCCTCTACACTCAAATTCCCTTGATTGGCGATATTCATCGCTTTATCCAGTTCCGGAAATTGGCTAAATGTGGGGGGGATTACCTCCAAACTGGGAGCCTCTTTAATAAAATAAATCCATTTATCTGTTAAACTCTCTAGTTGATCCAGCGTTTTCGTGAATTTCGGGAGTTCTACAAAAATTAACTCGATTTCTGGATCAGGATAGTTAAACAACTCCTGATTTTCCTTCAAGCTAAACCGGGTCAGATACCGTTGGGTCTGTTCAAACATGGGAAAGTCGGTAATTGTTAAGGCAATGATCGGTTTCAGGTACGAATAGCCTTCGCCATATTTGAGCTGATTTCCATAAGTTTTGGTCAGGTTATAAATAACCCGCTTCTCAAAGAAAGCTAGGTTGAGGATTTGCATTTCAATTAGCACGGTTGAGCCATTATCCAGTAAGGCTTTGACATCTAGATAGCTGTCTTTGAGATCCACCACCTCTCTAGGATTATAGGGGTCAATAATTTCTAAATCCTGAATCACGGGATTGGTTTCATAAATCAAAGCATTTAAAAAGCTAATCAGGATATCTTTACTATCTTTTGAGCCAAATATTTTTTTAAAAGCAAAGTCTGTTTTTGGGCTAATGAATCTTAGAGTCATGGCTTTTTAAGGATTGCATTATAAAACTAATTCTATTTTGATTATACTTGGCTTTTCAACTGAGCATAGTTAGCCGTTACAATCGCTTACACTAAAACCGTCCTGACTTTTCCCGGTTGGGAGACTTCAAACAGCAGTAGGGTTCCCTCTCCTTGATAAGGGGAGGGTTAGGGTGGGGTTAGCATCAAAGTATTGCTTTTTGCCCGCGAACAATTGGACAAATTGAGCCAAAAATGAGACCAAGATTCGCCCCCACCTTAAACGCCAAAATAACCTCTCTGCGAACCTCTGCGCTACCCTCTGCGTTCCTCTGCGTTACCCTATAAACATTACCGAATTCACCCCTAACCATGATCACCTCAACAATTCCCGCAACTCACCCCCAACCCATCTCCCTAGAAGACTGGTTGGAAAATCCCCCAAATAGTACAGAATGGGTCAATGGAGAATTAATTGAAAAAAATGGCATGACACTCAAACATAGTCGAATTCAATCCAAACTTTCCGCTTACTGGAGAACCCATAAAGACTCCAGTGAACTAGGTGGAGAAGTCTATACAGAAGCACCTTGTCGCACCAATAAACAAGGACGTTGTCCCGATGTCGCCTATCTTCCCCCAGAACTTGTCAGCCAATATGGTGATGCAAAAGTCCTCCCCCGAAGTTTTCCCCTGAGTGCAGAAATCGTTTCCCCCACTGATTTAGCTGAAGATGTGATTCTCAAAGCCCAAGAATACTTACAATCAGGCGGTGAGGAAGTTTGGTTAGTCTTTCCAGAAAGCCGTTGGATTATTATCGCTACTCACAACCAGAGATTGGTGTTTACTTCTGGGGAAGTGGTGAGTACACAAACCGTTTTACCCGGTTTCCGTATAACCGTTGATGAACTATTAGCCTAGAATGGCTCAAATAATTTTTATTTCAGGTATTGACAAGTGCGGTGGTTTTCTCTTAGACTTACTTCATAATGGGAAAATGTGCCCGCCTATAGGGTCGATTTTCATCCTGATTCAACACAACTATGGGGTGAAATCATGATTAGAACGGTTAAGTTTATCATTGACCCACTTGCGACTATAGTAGAAAAATATAGATGAGTCGTTGGATAATGTCGGATGGATGCGCTCGTTGTTTGGGGAGTTGCCAATGCGGTCGGGTTCGTGTTTGGGGATGTCCTCAAGGAGTTGGCGAAGGGAACCTTAGAGGATTATACCTTAGCCCAAACCTGGGAAACCCTGCAATTGCAACCATTACCAGCAGAATTTGATTGGCAAGCGATTACTCAGCAGTATCTCAGACGAGTGAAAGCAATCTGTCGAGAGTCTGAGGAATTGCGAGTAATTCTCGATTCCCAGAACTTAGAAGCCATTCGAGACAATAGCGACGCGATCGCAGGGATTATCCCAGATTTTAACCTACGCCAGTATCGGGAAAGCTTAAAAGAGTTCTATGGTTATCTCAAACTAGAAACCTTAGATCCCGGTAGCTACAAATACCCGATGCGATTATGGCAGGTATTTGTCCCTCAAACTGTGCGGGAAGCCATGCCGCTTTATGATATCCCTAGAGATTATCTGAAACGGTTACAAGAGGCGAATCAGCTAGATGAACAGATTTCCCCAGAAGAATTGGAACAGTATCGGGAAACCTACTATCGACAGCCAATTCGTTCCGTATTAGATATTCTCCATCAACCCAATTCCCCCTATATCGTTATTTTAGGTGATCCAGGTTCCGGGAAATCCACCTTAGCCCAATATGTGGCGCTAGATTGGGCAGAGAAACCGACAAAAACAATTCCCCTGCTGATAGAATTACGGAATTATGCCCGCGATCGCACGTTACCGAAAACCTTCCTGGAGTTTATCCATCAGGGTGCGGCGGCGATTTGTCATCTGAATCAACATCGCTTAGATGAAGTCTTAGAAGCTGGAGATGCGTTTGTCTTATTTGATGGTTTAGATGAGATATTTGACCCCGTTGGTAGAGATACACTGATTACTGAGATTATCCGCTTTACGAATCAATATCCCCAAGTTCGAGTCATGGTAACCTCTCGGATTATTGGGTATAAAGCCCAACGGTTACGGGATGCCCAGTTTCGTCATTTTACCTTACAAGACTTTGAAGCCGAGCAAATACAGGCATTTGTGCAGAAATGGCATGATTTAGCATTTGGCAATCAACCCGATAAACCCCGACTGCAAAACCGTTTACAACGGGCAATTAATGAGTCCCCCGCGATTCGGGAATTAGCCGGAAATCCCTTATTATTAACCATGATGGCAATCCTAAATCGCAACCGAGAATTGCCACGAGAACGGGCGGAACTTTACGATGAAGCCTCGCGGGTTCTCCTCCATGAATGGGATATTGAGAAAGGATTACCCCCGATGAAAAACTGTCCCCAGACACGATTACTCGCAAAGAAAAACAGGCGATGTTGCGGCGAGTGGCGTATAAAATGCAAGCCGCACCCCAAGGGTTAGCCGGGAATTTGATTACTGTGGATGAGTTAGAACGGATTTTGGCGGAATATTTAGAGACGCTGCAAGACGTGGAAAAACCGCGAACGGTGTCTCGGTTAATTATTAAGCAGTTACGGGAACGGAATTTTATTTTATGTTTCTCAGGTGCTGATTGTTATTCATTTGTCCATCGCACATTTCTGGAGTTTTTCTGTGCGTGGGAATTTGTCTGGCAGTTTAAAGAGAAACAAACTCTTTCCATAGACGAACTTAAGATGGAGGTATTTGGCAAGCATTGGCAGGAAGAGAGTTGGCATGAGGTACTGCGGTTAATTGCGGCGATGATTGATGAGCAGTTTGTTGGGGAAATTATTGATTATTTAATTAGGCAGAATGGGAAAGCCGCTAAGTTTAGGAATTTATTTTTAGCGGCTAAATGTTTGACAGAAGTCAGGAGTCGTTC
>CAZNNK010000222.1:0-8731 GCA_964574085.1 uncultured Coleofasciculus sp. | reverse complement strand
CATGGTTTCTTCATAGTGGCATGACCCACTTAAAATGGTGAATTAGAATTGTAGGGGCGCACGCCGTGCGCCCAGTTTAACCATCAATCTATTGCACAATTTTAGCTGTGTCAGTCCACTACGTTGATGATGAAACGCTTGAGTTCCCTTTCTCCCACCCCCCTCGTTCCCCCCTACGAGAAGGGGGAGGACAGAGGATGCTTCGCATTTTGTTTCATAGGAGAAGGGGTTAGGGGATGAGGGTGAAGTACGAAGGATTTAATCCCCCAAATTATCGCGGAAATAATTCCGATATAAATCACAGCGCGGAATGGCTTCATTCCCCTGTAACTGCACTAACCCCATACTGTCTAATTTAAACGCTAACTCCGCATCTAATTCCACTGACTTATTTTTAACCACCACCTGACGAAATGCTTCCTTTAACTTCGGATACGCTTTCAAATTCTACCAATGTCGCCGCAAATGATCACTATAAATCCCCGCCTCTGTTCCTGCTGTTTCTGCTAACTCTTCTAATGTCACATCCTGACGCCGTAAATGATACAATGCTTTTTGCACTAAATAGGGATGTCCCCCAACTAACTGCGTTAATTCCTCAACCTGGCTTGTTGTCCAATTCACTCCATAACGTCCGGCTAAATCTAACACCTGCTCGGTACTAAACTCCGGCAACTCCACATTTTTGCCCACATTAAACGGCGATTGATTAATATCCAATGGCACATACACCTCCGTTGAATGGACGACGACTAACCTCAATTTCTCCCACAATTCGCTACTAAAATCCCCATACCGCGCCACCTCATACCAAGACCGCAATAAGGCAAAAAAGTCATCGGCAATGGCTCGATGGGGAAATACCCGATCCACTTCATCTAACCCCAAAACCAAAGGCTGATCAATTTCTTCTAATAAACATTCCTCAAAATATGCCGTACATTTATCCTTACTTCCATACCCAATCCAATAGTCATCCAACTGATTTAACCGTTTGAGTCGCCGCCCTACCTGTTCACAAAACCAGCGTAAAAATTGATCTAAATTGCCTAAAAGCTGACTATCTGCCCGTTGGAAACTTAAGGGAATGGCATGATACCCTTGTTCTTTAGCATGATGTAGAATTCGCGCCATTAACGAGGTTTTTCCCATCTGTCGGGGGGCTTTAATCCGAATCAAGCTACCGGGTTGTAAAATTTCTTGATAACAATCGGTTTCTATCGGCAAACGTTCCACATATAACCCAGATTTGAGTGAAACCGCCCCTCCGGGTTCCCGTTGTAATTCGGGTTCCGCCACAGGTAAGGGAGGAGAATCGGGACTGGCTATTGCAGGTGCAGCAGGTTCTGGAGTCTCCGCCAGGGGAGTCACCCAAGGTTCTCCGCCATCTTCCTGGGATATCAGCGCCAATAGTTCCTGCACAATCGCCGATGTATCGTCAGGAGAATGCCATTCCCGTTGCTGAATCCGCTGTAAATACCCGCGCAGGTCATAATTTAACGGGGAATCCATGGGAAAGTTGACCCGAATCGGCAGAATTATGGGTTTCTTTTCCTCCCGTCTATCCCGCAATTCCCTCGCCCGTCGCACTTCCTCTGTGACCATTTCACTGGTTGCCGATTGGGAGGATAATAAGAGGAGGAAATAATCACATTGCTCTAATTCCTGGTCAATCCGTTCCGCCCAATTTTCCCCTAAACGAATACTGGCTCCCGCCATAAACGGTTCATGTCCAGCCGTTTTCAAGGCTTCATAGAACTGCTGTGCCAAACTTAAATCGGGGTCACGGCTACGGTAACTGATAAAGATTTTGGCGGTTTTGGGAGAGGGTGAGGCGGGGGGATGAGGAGGTGTTGGGGTTAAGAGTTCCTGGAGGGTTGACCATTTTTCGCTTATGGTAGTTAATGGCAATGCTAGCGCCCCTTGACTATGGTCAAACGCGGCAATTAATCCTATCACCGCCTGAGTTTCCGCATCAAAGACAGGGGAACCACTATAGCCTCCCTGCACCCGTTGAGCATCTGCCATTACCCGCAGCCGCAGCATGGGTAAATTACTAAAATTGGCTTGGGGATTGATATCGGTAATCGCCCCATCAATGGACGCGCCTTCTGGAAAATCTGGACGCCCATAACCGATACTTAAGAAGCGGTGCATGGGTGTGACGGAGAGGGACAACGGAACACCTTTCCCCTGATACCCAGCTATCTGTAAGACAGCAAAATCATCCTGGCGACTGTCTCCCAGATACAGCAAGTTGACCGATTTCTCTTGCACTCGTACCTGTTCCCAGCCGCCAGCCGCTTCCACAACATGGGCGCAGGTGAGCAAATACCCGTCAGACGAGACAAAAAACCCCGTCCCTCGGATAATACCATCCTCAGCCGCCGCGATCGCAACCGTTGCCCGTTTTACCTGTTGCCAACTCATCAGGCTTGATTACCGTTTATCCATCTTCCAACTCACTTTAACCTTAAGGGTTGCCGTTCCCGAAGATTCCACCAGATACACATTACCTTTAGCCGTAAAATTAATCCCAAATTCCACTTCCGCATCCGTGGCTTGGGTTTCTCGGTGTAATTGTTGAAAGGCTTTGGTCAAGGGGCGACAACCGCGTACAATTAACGCCTGAATCACATTAAAGCTGCGATCAAGTTTTTTAATCGGCGGTTCTCCAGGGGTGGCGACCTGACCCACAGTAGATTCTGGCACGTCCACCGCCACCAAAATCGTACCACCATCGTCCGTATCGAGTTCCAAAAGTTGCTGCGCCATAATTAAACTTCAAACTGCAAACGTCTTTTCGGCTCAAATGACCAATGACTAATAAATTTCCGCCTCAAGCTGACTCAGTGGTACAAAACACTCTTGCGGTAAAAGAATCGGTTTCGCCCGAAAAATCAACTTGCCACGATAGGTAAAGCGGTCAATTGCCACACCCATGGGACGTTGGGTCAGGTGGGGATGGACTTCATAATAAGTATGGTATATGTGCCGAGCGGCTCTGAGAAGACCCGGGTCTAACAACATCGGTAACCCGGTTCGAGTGTCTTGATACTCTTCTTGCCATTGCTGTGATGTGTATACCACCCGCCTAACCCTATTGTTTAATTCACCACCATGATTCTTGTCGGACGTTTCGCTGTAGAGCGAGTCGCTGCGCTCCTGGTTGATTTAACTTATGGCTGTTTGAGAATCTCAATCAAAGCCTGTCCCATCTCCTGACAACCGACAAGCGTCATTCCTGCTGACATAATATCCCCTGTACGGTTACCCTTCTCTAAAACGTTAAAAACGGCTTGCTCAATTTGGTCAGCCGCCGTTGGTTGATTCAACCCATAGCGTAGCATCATAGCGGCACTCAAGACTTGAGCCAAGGGATTTGCCTTATTTTGTCCCGCAATATCCGGCGCGGAACCGTGAACGGGTTCAAAAACGCCGGGTCCTTTTTCCCCTAAACTGGCAGAAGGTAACATGCCAATACTCCCGGTAAGCATCGCCGCCGCATCCGAAAGCACATCTCCGAATAAATTGCCCGTGACAATCGTATCAAACTGCTTCGGTGCCCTGACTAACTGCATGGCAGCATTGTCAACATACAGATGAGATAACTCCACATCCGGATACTCAGCCGCTAATTGAGTCATGCGATCGCGCCATAATTGAGAGACTTCGAGAACATTGGCTTTATCAACCGAACAGAGTTTACCCTGGCGTTTGCCAGCGGTTTCAAATGCCACTCGTCCAATCCGGTCAATTTCGGCTTCGGTATACGCCATTGTATTCACCCCCCGCTTTTCCCCGGTTTCAGTGGTAAAGATACCCTTGGGCTGACCGAAATAAACCCCGCCTGTCAATTCTCGCACCACCATAATATCCACTCCGTCAACCACCTCCCGTTTTAAGGTTGAGGCATCAATGAGTTGGGGTAATATGGTGGCAGGTCGCAAATTGGCAAATAACCCTAATCCTGCTCGTAATCCCAACAAACCCGTTTCCGGGCGTTGATGGCGCGGCAGGTTATCCCATTGATAACCCCCGATAGCCGCCAGTAAAACAGCGTCGCTATGGCGGCATTTTTCCAGGGTGTCAGTCGGTAGGGGTTCCCCGGTAGCATCAATTGCCGCCCCTCCGATTAAGGCTTCAGTGAATTCAAAGCTAAGGTCGAACTGTGCGCCAATCACGTTTAACACATCTACCGCGACTGCCATAATTTCTGGACCGATGCCATCACCGGGCAAAAGGGTAATGCGGTAGTGCTGCTGTGCCATAACTTATACTGTGTAATCCTGTGGACAATCTGAACAAGTGGACGCCTGAACCATGCAACTTGACCAAGCAGTCTCTTATCATAACGGCTAATTGACCCCCCTGACTGGAATTGGTTTCAATTTTTTAAGTTCATCGGGAAAATGGGGATTGAGGATTAGGGAAGAGGAGAGGACGGGAAGAAAGAGTTTCAGTGATCAGATGTTGATCATTCGCTCATCGCTAATGAATTGGAGGATGTCTAAAACTCATTAAGTTGGAACGATATAAGCTTTTACTACGGAGATTGAGATTACGATGGCATTGAATTTAGTGAACCAACTGGGTGAATGGAATCCCCAGTTATTTCGGGAAATCAAAGGACGGCTGAAACCCCGCAATATTTTAATTGCCGTCGCCATGTCTTTCCTGGGACAGTTACTGCTACTGATGGTTTTCGCGGGTCAATTACCCGTAGTTAAAGATACCATGACGGTTTACAACCGTTATTGTACAGGGTCAACTGAGGAATACTCGAGGGTTCCCGCCTGTCTATTCGATGGGTCAGGTGGGTTTGTGATCAATTGGTCACTCTGGTGGCAGGATGTATGTTTGGGACTCAGCCTCATCGGTATTTTTGCCGTGTTAGTCGTTGGCACGTATATGCTGATTAGTGACCTGTCTCAGGAAGAACGTCGGGGTACGCTGAATTTTCTACGTCTGACTCCGGGTTCAACGCTGAGTATTTTAGGCGGCAAATTATTGGGAGTCCCCCTATTACTTTACTTAGTCGCCGCCCTCGCTTTGCCCTTGCATCTGGTATCGGGTTTGGCGGGTGACTTTGGGTTGAGTCAGATTTTAGCCTTCTACGCGGTTCTGGGTGTCAGTTGTTTATTCTTTTTCAGTGGGGCGCTTTTATTTGGCTTAGTCGGTAATTGGTTGGGCGGTTTTCAAGCGTGGTTAGGGGGTGGCGCCATTCTCCTATTCCTATCGATTAGCACCAGCGTTATTGACGGGGGTATGACTCATTACCCTACCGATTGGCTGACCTTGTTTAATCCGGCAATTTTGTTACCTTACCTGATTGATTCGAGTTCTCTAGATGTCGCGAATACCTATCCGAATGGGAATTTTAAGGATTTGGTTTGGTTTTTTATTCCCATCGGGAAGACAATGGGGATGATGGCAGGATTTGCCATTCTTAATTGTGGTTTATGGAGTTACTGGATTTGGCAGGGGTTAAATCGGAATTTTCACAATCCCAGTGCTACCTTACTGAGTAAGCGACAAAGTTATCGGTTAACGGCTTGCGTTGAAGTGATGATTCTCGGATTTGCCCTAAATCCTCAGGTAACAAATTGGAGAAGTTATGCTGAAGGATTGTTTGAGAATCTGGAAATCCTGCTGGTGTTTAACTTGATCCTGTTTTTAGGGTTAATCGCGGCGTTGAGTCCCCATCGTCAGACGATGCAAGATTGGGCGCGTTACCGCCATGCCAAACGCTCGTCCCGCAAGGCTGGAATTATGGCAGACTTAATCTGGGGCAAAACCAGTCCCGCCCCTGTGGCGATTCTGTTGAATTTAGCGATCGCGTCTGCTATTTTACTGCCATGGATTCTGCTGTGGTCGCCCGGTGACTACAAGACACCCGCGATTTTGGGGCTATTGGTAACGGTCAGTCTTATCATTTTCTATGCTTCAATCGGACAGCTTATGCTATTGCTGAAAACACCCAAGCGGGCGGTCTGGGCAGCAACGGTGGTTGGTGGACTGATTATCTTACCGCCAATCATGTTCGGCTTTTTGTCCCTGTCCCCATCAGTAGAACCTGCGGTATGGCTATTTTCGGCGTTTCCTTGGGCTAGCATCGAATATGCGGCGGGAACGTCAGTATTATTCGCCCTCGTTGGTCAATCCCTGGCTTTAGTCTTGTTGAATCTGCAACTAACGCGACAGTTGAAAAAAGCAGGTGATTCTTCGACCAAAGCCTTACTGTCTGGGCGGATGCCCTTAGAGATTCAGTAATCGAATCCTCATTGTTCCTCATTGTATTGTAGAGACGCGCCATGGCGCGTCTCTCCAGCTAGAATTGTGTTGGCTAAACCCTTGGAAGCAAACCCAGAAAACCTGCAATAATGCAAAAAATTCGTCAATTCGTTATTCTACCATTACTAACTCTTTTCGCGATCGCCACCCTCAGCAGTTGCGGTGGTGATGGTGCAGAATCAGGAGCGATTCGAGTTGGCTCAAAAGATTTTGCCGAACAATTTATCTTAGGAGAAATGTATGCCCTAGTACTCGAAGCGGAAGGCTTTCCCGTAGAACGTAAACTCAACCTAGGGGGGACTCAGGTAACTCACGAGAGTCTCAAATCGGGAGAAATTGATTTATATCCAGAATATACTGGGACTGGATTGATCACAATTTTGAAGCGTCCCCGGAATAGCGATTCCCAAGAAGTCTATGACATCGTTTCCCAGGAGTATGCACAACAGTTTAATTTAGAGTGGTTAAAACCTGCTCCCATGAATAATACGTATGCCCTATTTATGACGCCAGAGGATGCCCAACAGTATGGAATTGAAACGATTTCCGATATAGTACCTCAAGCCAGTGAACTCAAAATGGTTGGCACCTATGAGTTCCAGGGACGTCCTGATGGATTATCCGGGCTTAAGCAAGTTTACGGTGATTTTAAACTAGCAGAGTATAAAGCCGTGAATGCGGCATTGAGATATCAAGCCTTGGCTCAAGATCAAGCCGATATTGCCGTTGGATTTGCCACAGATGGAGAAGTCAGCACTCTGAATTTGGTCAGACTTGAAGATGACAAAAACTTTTTTCCTCCCTATGAAGTAGCGCCCGTCGTGCGTCAGGATGTCCTAGAAGAAAACCCAGAAATTGCCCAGATACTCAATGAGCTGTCTGCGAAAATCACCGATGAGGCAATGCAACGTCTCAATTACCAGGTGACTGGGAAACAACGGGAACCGGGTGAGGTAGCGAAAGAGTTTCTCATTGAACAAGGATTTCTGGAATCTAATAACTAGGGTGAACTTTAGTTAGGAGTTGCTGAATAAGCATTGGGGTGAGGGGAGGGAACAGGGAACCGGGAAAGGTTGTTGTTGTAGTGCGAGCGTCTCGCTTGTTGTAGTGCGAGCGTCTCGCTCGCTAAGTAGTCGGACAAAAGAAAACGGTACTGTATTAAGTGCAAGTGAATTGCCCTCAAACCCTTACTGTTCCCTGTTCCCTAATCTCAACCGTTAACTTTAATTGTGTCCACCTACTTAGCATGAATAGTTAACGTCAAAGGATGCATCTGGGGAAAGTCTCGCTGAATAATGCGGATAACTTTTTGTTGACGGGTCTTATTTTTGACAATAAATTGGGCAGTACCATCGCCTTGAGAACCAACACCCTTGCCCCCTAAAATATAAGGTTGAATCGGTTCATAATTGAGCAGTTGGTGCAAAACGGGAGACGTCAATTGCTGGGAACAAGCGGGGATGAGATAGCGATCAAATTCAGCTTGTGCCTGGGTCATTAACTGACCCAACTTTTGAGCATCTCCGGCTTGCAAGGCTTCAACGGCTGCTTGAGTAATTTGATAACTGATAGTGCCGAGATAGTGCTGCACATTCTTCTGGATGTTATCAGTGCCAAAGGGATAACACTGATTCAGCCGACTGAGAATTTCTTGGGTATTTTTATTTGCCCCCAGATCAACAATCACAAAAAACAAATCGTTGGCAACGTTTAGCTCAATAATATCTGCCGATGTCCCATCAAAAACCATGGCAATGGGTTGATTCCCATAGGCGCAGGCTTGATCCATACGTCCGCAGCGAGAGGGTGTGGTTGTCTCGCCCAGATAAGCGTATTCCATTTCACCTCGCCGATTCATTTTCAGGTCATACAAGCGATTAAAAGCGCGTGCGACTAAAACGCAAATGGCTGCACTGGAGGATAACCCTTTCTGAATGGGTAAATCGGTGCGATAGTTATCGATTTCTACGCCACCCACTTGGAAGTAGGTGAGAAAATGATAGGCGACGCCAGCCGCATAACTAAAAAACCCTCCCTTTTGGGCTTCAGTGAGGAGAACAGAGCGTTCCATGGGCAACTGAATCGGGTCTAGACGAGTACCATCACTCAGGGAAGGGTGAAGAATGAAGTGGGTAGGGTGGGGCTTGACTTTGGCATAGAGTCCTTGATTCGTTCCTGTGATAATGGTATAACCTTTTCCAAGCTGAGGATTCAGGCGACGGTAGCCTCCCGCCCAATCGCTGTGTTCACCAAACAGACAAAGGCGACCTGGCACAAACAGTTCCATTCCTGTCCCCTATAATTATCGCGATCGCTATTAATAGAGTACTCTGGAGGTTAACATCTTGGCGCGATCGCTTCTAGTCGTGCTATTCAAATTTGTTGTATCTCTGATATCTTAAGTAAAAAAATATTTAGGGAAAACCGACTATGCAAC
>CAZNNK010000221.1:0-8731 GCA_964574085.1 uncultured Coleofasciculus sp. | reverse complement strand
GCTGTATGTAGCACTGAAGCCAGAATCATGACAGAGAAACCGATAATAAATGATTGAGCCTTACTCCGCTTCAGCCAGACTAAAAAGTGGTAGATACTTAGTGTAAATAAGTAAGTTAGAAGCGCTTCTCGAACTCTCCATGCCGAATAAAGTGATAAAGTAGGAAATAAAGCACAAACCCATGCTGCCCAGATGGCAGGACGTTCACTCCAAACAATTTTAGTAATCAGGTAGACATTAAGAATTAATAAAGTTCCCAGCAATACATTAATTGCCTGAATCATTAAAGAACTGGTGCTATCAGTAATTATATATAAAGTAGCCATAAACCAAGCATACATAAATGCTCCAGTTCGGAAATACTCTAAAACACCTGGAAAACCTGAACTTGACCAAAATTCCGCTAACCGCTGAAACCCATCGTCTTCCAAAAAATTGTTTCCCTGAAACGATAAATATACGATGACCAATGCAAGTGATCCACGAGTCAAAAATCCAACGAGTAACGGGACTTTAATTTTTGGATATTTATAAGATATCAATAGAGTAGTCGTTGCTAAAATAATCAAACTAATAATCCCAACAAAGTCTACTGTTGAGCTTAAAAATAATGTCGATAAAACTAAAAATAAAATCAACAATAAAAAGATAAAATTATTAATCATAAATATAAATTAAGTTAAGCTTTGAAGGACTTTATCGGCTCTAGCTTTCCATGTATATTTTTTTTTAAATTCTTCCCTAGCTCGTTTCCCGAGATAATTCCTAAGTTTAGCATTATCACGTAAATTTATCAAGCCTGTTACCCAAGCTTCGATATCTTCTGGTTTATATAAAATAGCTGTTACTTCATGGATTAACACTTCTCGTAAAACAGGTAAATCTGAAGCGATGATTGCTTTACCTGAAGCCATATACTCAAAGATTTTCAGAGGTGACATCCATCGCGCCACATCGCCGCCACCTCCGAACACTGATACACGACGCTGGTAAGGTGCAATCAAAACATCACAAGATTGACGATACTTTTCAGTTTCTGCTGGCGGAATAAACCCATGAAAATATATATTATTTAAATGGTCTAACTTAACTCTCCAGTAATCTAGGTCAGAGTTAGTACCACCAATAATATGAAAATCTGCCCAGGAACACCTTATTGATAGTTCAGCAATCAACTCCATTCCCTTTCCAGAATATAAGTGACCGACATACCCTACTTTGAATCTATTCGGCTGATCAAGTTTTAGCTTTTCGTATTGTCGGGGTTCATCAGCCGCATCATGAACAGTAGTAATTTTGCAACTTGGTATATTGTATTGACATTGAAAGTCCTGTTTTAGGGCATCAGAAATTACAATTAAATGTTTGAAGTATTTTAATTTTACTGTTTTTGACAAAAACCACAAATTGATTTTTTTGTGGATAATTTTATGCGCTTCATAAATAGAATTTAATCCAATTAAACTACAAAAAAAACAACTACGTAATGAACGAGTATAAACTAATTGAGGTATCCGCTTTTTGGCTTTTGTAGCAGCTAAAATTTCATATAAGTATAATCCAAATTTGCTTTTTACGCATGGCAGTTTTAGAGACTGAAAACACTCCCTTACACCATAGTATTTATAAATATTAGTTATGTCGGATTCGCTGATGATGTGACTTGGATAAAGCAGTAACACTTCATGACCGTTGTCCGCAAAAGCCTGACACATTTTCATTACCTGAATACTGTTAGCAGTGCGGGAAGGTATTATTGAATTTGATATATAAATGATTTTCATATTAATATTTATATTAATATTTATATTAATTTATTTTAATGTTTCGGTGATTTAAATTATTTTATTGCTGTTACTAGATAACCTGTTGTCATAAAATCTGTAGGAATAATTTTTGCCGTTAGCATTATTAAAGGCATTCGTAAATAAGCTAGACCAATAAAAAATGAAGCTGCAAATCGAGTAGTAATATGCTTTTCCATAATCAGCCTAACGGTTAAAACATTAATTGCTTCAGCCCAAGAATTTCTTTCTTCAATCCTTATATCTTTAAATTCCCTTAATAAAAATTCTAACCCATACTTCGTATAACGATAGTAATCAACAGGGCGTTCATGAATTGGGAATATAAAAGGCACTGTTAGAATTAACTTACCATTTACCTTTAAAATTCTATAGATTTGGTTGATTGCTAAATGAGGGGAATGGATATGTTCCAGTACTTCACTAACTACTACATAATCAAAAAGTTCATATTGACTAAATTTATAAGTACATATATCTCCTAAAATATCCGGTGATTTGGTTTGATCTATATCAAAAGATGTAACTCTAAAATTTGCCTGCTTTGCATATTGACGTAAAAGCTCATTAATCGAGCCACCTGCACCAATAAGAAAGACGTTAGCACCAGGTTTAATTTCAGAAAACTCTTGTTTTAGAAAAGGATAAATGCCTTTACGAGAAAAAACCTTAGAAGCTTTTTTTAGAAATACATCTACATTGTTTTTCATAAAGCAAAATTGTTGATATTTTAATCTAATCTAATTTAATTAAAAAAAATTATCCTGTGTAACAAATAAAAGCACTAATAAAGATATATATTCTGTGGACAAACAAAAACAAAATTTTATTGTTCTTAATAACATAGAATGCTCGATCAACAAAACTATTTACTATTACTGATAATAGTTTGAGTTGATTTGTAGGTCAAACTATATGATTTAATTACTTTTTTCCAGGTTTTACTTCGAGCAAAATCCAGAGATTTTTGTGACATAAAATTCCAATGAAATTCAGAATTTAGTAATTTTATCATTGCTTCATATAACGACTGAATATTCCCTTGTTCGACTAAAAAGCCACTGTAACCATCTCTAATAGCATCTTCATTCCCACAATCTAATGAACCGATAGCTGGAACTCCAAAGACGTTAGCTTCTAAGTGAACGAGACCAAAGCCTTCAAAACTATCGCCTATATTTATAGATGGCATAACTAAACCTCGTACACGATTGTAATAGGAGTTCAATTCTTTTTGTGATATTTTTCCCAACCAAATAATATTATCTTCAAGTTTATTTTTCGACACATTTACTTTTACCTGTTGAACATATTGAGCATCTGAAATAGGACCAACAATAAAAAGTTTTGCATCTGGAAACTTCTGGACAATTTTTGCCATTGCTTTAACAGCCTGTAGTGTTCCTTTTCTCGGTTTGACATGTCCAACCATTAGAAAAGCATTTTCACGAAATTGACTAGAAGGTGGTTGAGCATTTTGATCATTGACGCTAACGCCGAGTGGTATTACCCTGATTTTGTCTGCAATCTGCGGTACTGCATTAGTCAATCGCATCGCCGTATATCGACTAATAGCCAAAATAAAAGTAGCCGAAAGATATGCCTGCTGATAAAAATTGCCCCATCTCTTTTTCAGCAAAGCAACTGAATAGGTTCCCACCGCATTAATGATTAACGATTTTCCATTTTTAGCCAAAAGATAAGCTAACGGAATAAAAGGTTCAGCTAAGCAATGAATAATAGAACAATCTTTGACTAGCTTTATAGCTGTAAAAAAGTCTATAGCTAAATTTATTGGTTTCAAAATCCCATCCGCAAAAGATAATAGAAAGGGATGAATTTGAATTTTTTCTAAATCCGGACAATGAGCCGATGACATAATTAAGACGACAGGCTCAACTCCATGCTGAGGCATTCGCTTAATAATCTCATAAGAATAACGTCCCCAACCGTTATCCTGAGATAAATTAGTCGTGATAAAAGCCACTTTCATGACGCTTTTTCAGCCTTAGATGAGTAAAAAAATAGTATCATGGTGCTAATGGCTTCCTGGCTTTCTGCATACTGCCATACTGCCGTAACCAAAGTTACACAATAAGGGGCGATCGCGATACCGATCCAGACTCCCTTGTAGTCCTTGTAGGTAGGGGATGTATTGGGCTAAATAGGGAGCAATCAAAGGTCCGGCTTCAAAGGTTTCAATTTGGAAACCTGCACGTTTAATCTGTTGACGCATTACCCAAGGAAATCGCCAAATATGAGTCAGTTCCTTGTTCCCAGCATAGCCTTGATCAGGACCTTCTTGACCGCTGACCCATGCGGCTACCGTTTTGAGTAGACCGACAGGTAAAGCAAGGGGTGTGCGTCGTCCTAGTTTCCAATAATTATCACCTCCCAGTAAAACCCAACAGGCTGGATTTAAGCACGTTGGCATGGCAATTAATGCTAAATTTCGAGTTACACGGTACAGCTCACGCAATCCCTGATGCAAATTGGGTAGATGTTCCAGTACATGGGAACTTAGTACCACATCAAAGTTATTATCTGGAAACGGTAGATGCTCAGCGTCAGCTTGTAGAAATTCTACAGTCACATTCCACATTTTTGCCAGACGACAAGCCGCCTCAATATTCGGATGGGAGATATCAATTCCCACAACGTCCACACCCTGCTGTGCCGCTAGACAACTTAGCACTCCTTCTCCACATCCCGCGTCTAGCACTCGTTGTCCAGGTTGCAGATAGGGTAAAAACTGAGCGTGGATCTGGCGGTGAGCATAGCGACGCAGCCAATAGGGAGAATTGAATCGCTTATCCGTAATCTGATCATGATACGTTTCGTAAAATTGCTTGACTTGCGTACTCATTTTGGTTTCTCAGAATATCCATACGTCATTTTCCAAGTGTGAAGAAAATAGGCAGTTGCCAACAGGTGACCGCCCAAACCCCCGACAATCAGCCACACCCATGCTAAGCCGAGATAGCCCCAGGTGGGGATGGCTACCGCAAAACCCAATACTGTCAGCGTTACAACCACCGCCGAATTACTCACCCAAAACCGCATTTTTCCCATCGCCAAAAACAGGGGTCTGAGCCAAAAAAATGCTAACCATATCGCTGAGCCAATAAAAAAAAGTTGGGTGGCGCTAACGGCTGGTAAGTACGCCGCCCCTAGTATGGATGGTAAAACCAATGGAATTAAGCAGGTACTAGCTATTACAGTAACAGCTAGCGGGATACCAACTCGGAGAGCCAAACGCTGGACTCTTTGGATCAGAGCCTGTCTGTCCCCTAAACTCCAAAGTCTGGCTAATTCAGGATAGGTTACGGATTGCAACGGTTTTACCAGATAGTTCACCAGGCTAGATAGACTCTTGGCTAATTTGTAGTATCCAACTTCTGTGGGATTGCGAAAATACCCCAAAAGTAATACATCGACTTGTTTGGGAATCATGCCTAATAAGGCATTCAGTTCATTGTAGAAGAGAAAGTGAAAAATTTCTCGACGCCTGCCTTTGAGATTTTGCCATTTTCCTTGCAAGGGGAACGCCCCCCAATGGCGGTAGATTAGCCGCCAGCCCATGATCCCGTACAACAGTCCCGTTGCTCCTGTGGCGATCACATTCCCCCAAATCACCCCGGCTACCTGCCAATTTGCCAAAACCAGACCTAACACCAATAGGACTCGTAAAATTTTGATCAGACTGTCAATTCCCGCCCGCAGCGGAAATTTTCCTAACGTCGTGATCACGGCTTGGGAGGTTCCCACCAAGGCTTGGGGGATAAAGGCAGCAGCATAAACGACAATCAGTCCGGCTGATTCAGGTTGATGAGCCACCGCTTGTGCTGCCCAACTCGTCGTAACTAATACCAGCAAAAACGCTAACGTCGCGATCGCTAAATCGATGATATATCCCAGTTGGCACATTGCTAGTGCCGATTCGCGATCGCCTGCGGCATGAAACTCACTAAGGTATTTAACCGATGCCTCAGCCGAACGGGCATCAAAAAACGTGTAAACCAAAGCGGGATAGCTCATTACCAATGCAGCAATGCCGTAGAGTTCTGGTCCGAGCCAACGCGCGACTAAGATACCCTGAAGAAAACTTAGAGGCGCTCCTAATAGGTTGGCAATCGTCAGTACGCCAACATCACGAACAAATTTTCGCCCTATGACTTTCGCCCATAAGGTTTTACCTAGCGTCCATAATCCTTGTTTACTCATTCCCCAGAATTATAAAAGATGACCGGGGAAAAGGGTAAGAATGAAAGAGATTATCTTAGCCAATACACTCACGCGATCGCGCTTCAGCTCTGCCAAGATTGCTCCTCAACGTTTCCACACCCGTTTTATATCCCTAGAACACATGAGAATCCGAGCCGTATTGCCTTGATGATTTTAATTTTGTAGTTATTGACTTTTGCGGTTGTTTCAGGTAGTTTTTTACAATGGGAAAATGTGCGCTTCTATAGACCCTCTATAGTAGGGACTTACCAGTAATTTCGCGATCGCCCGACCTGGGAAAAAGAGCGATCGCATCCAGTTACCGAGACGCCACCACCTCCACGCGATCGCGCCTCACCTCAGCCAAGATAGCACCGCGTCGTTTCAACACCCGTTTCATATCACCAGACAATCCCGGATTGCGATCAAACTCAGCATTTTCCACATTTGCCCCTCTTAAATCTGCCTGAGTTAAGTTGGCTCGACTCAGATTAGCGCCGCCGAGTTCAGCAATGCTCAGATTGGCGCGAATTAAGTTGGCATTGCCTAAGTTGGCTAAGTAAAGGTTAGCCAGACTCAGATCAGCCAGACTCAAATCCGCCCCCTGTAAATCAGCCCCGGTGAGGTTCGTGCGAATTAAGTCCGTCCCCTGCAGGTTAGCCCGAATCAGGTGAGCATGGCTCGCATTGGCACGAATCAGCGTCGCCTGACTCAAATCGCTAAGGCTGAAATCCGTATTCCGTAGCTGAGTATTCCGTAATTTAGCACGGTTGAGTTTTGCCTGACTCAGATCCGATTCACTTAGATTTGCGCCGTCGAGATCTGCACCTTGCAAGTTAGCCTCTCCCAAATAAGCACGAATCATATAGGCGTCCTTAAGGTTAGCCTCTCTCAGGTCAGTATTCCCCAAATTTGCTCCTCTAAGTTTAGCGTCACTCAAGTTAACGGCATAAAGGCGAGCCTGGTAAAGATGAGCGCCTCTCAAATCAACCGTCTTCAAATTGGCGTAGTTTAAGATTGTCCCGCCTAAATTGGCATCCGTGAGGTTCGCCCCTGCTAAATTTGCCTGAGTCAGATCCGCATTCCACAGCACCGCACCGCGCAGGTTCGCCTTTCTCAAATCCGCCCCGCACAGATTTGCCTGAATCAAATCCGCCCCGCGCAAATCTGCCCCGCACAGCCTCGCCTTAATTAGGTTAGCGCCGTGCAAATCCGTTCCTCTAAGATTGGCTTTCACCAAGTTAGCCCCTCTAAGATGAGTATCTCTGAGATTAGACTCAGCGAAATCCCGTGCCAAATTCAGACCCACCATCGCCGCCAGTTGAGCTAAATTGTCAGTTTCTGCCGCGACAACTTTCTGAATCAGAGCTTGAAGTTGGAAAAAAAGACGTTCATCCATGATAATGCAACTCAACTCGACTGAGATAGGGCTTAAACTTACGTTCCAGCAACTGCTGAATAATCACTCTGTCCAGCACCGCCCGTTTATTGCGACTAATCTCCGGACTCCACAATCGGTCTACATTGGTCAAACAAATATCTCGTCGCGATACTTCAAATGTGGCGTCCAGGCGACAGGGAAGGGTAGAGACATTCAATGTACCGAGTTTGACCTGGTTAAGCCAGCCATTTAAAACAGGCTGTCCCCGTTCTTCTTCAAAAATCCAGGCGGGGTTGTCTTCTGTCACTTTTGTAGTAATGTGACAAATGGAATAATGGTTAGGTTCCCCGTTTAGTGACGGTTGTCCGGTTGCTCCATTTCCCTGTAGATCAAGGGTGGGCATATCGAACTCGGATGAGGTGCGATCGCGAATAGGACGATTGGCTGGAGAATCCGTCTCCACCGTTGGTACACCCAATTCCATAGAACCCATAATCCGGGACTCATAAGGAATCTCACCCCCCTCTATCCTCAGCCTTAATGCTCCCCCTTTGAGTCCAAACTGAATTCGTCCTTGAGGTAAAGACTCCCACTGCTGGCTAAACTTAAGGGTTAAGTACAGGTCAATTTGTGGCGTTGGGAACGGTTGCAGAAATTCCAGATAGTCAGGATGTTCCACGGGTTGCACCGGAATCCCTGCCAATGTCATGTACAGACAATCAGCACAGTTGTTTTCCGGTTCGGGCTGGGATAGAGGAGAAATTGGGGAAGGCATTGCCGAACACCAACTGAGTAGGGGTTCATCTATAACCGTACATGACCTGGGACTCAGTTGTTTGCCCGCGTAACATTAGGTAACTAAATCCTGGCTGAAAATACGCCATATCTAGGTGAGGCGGGACTTGAATTGAGGCGACAACCATTGAATTTGGGTACGTCACTAACCACACACTCGTTGAATCAATGGTTCCGGGTGCTGCACCAATCGCCCGACAACAGGCAAACCTTGCATTTCTCCAAACTTAAGTAATGCCCACCCACTGGCAAGCTGCATCCAAGGATTATTATCCCGCACAGCAGTAATCAAAGCAGGAATGGCACTGCGATCGCCCAACTTACCCAAGGCAATCGCGGCATTGACTCGCACCAATTGTTGAGGGTTAGCAGGAACCGAAACGTATTGCAGACTGGGTGGAACTCGATTAGAAAAACGGGGTATTGCAGGGAATAATCCATTCGAGGAGGGTGGCACGTAACGTCCTGTATCTCTCAGTAGTGGCAACAGGTCAGGAACCGCCGACTGTGCTGATTCTCCCAGATT
>CAZNNK010000220.1:0-8737 GCA_964574085.1 uncultured Coleofasciculus sp. | reverse complement strand
CAGCTTCCCCAGCTTCCCCAGCTTCCCCAGCTTCCCCAGCTCCCTCTGCTCCCCCTGCTCCCCCTGCTTTCTATTTCCTTCCACGGCAGCGATCAAACATCTTTTGGTACATTTCCTGAAGCTCTGGATTGTCCACTACTAGCTCTACACGCACGTTAACACAGCCATGATTATCTTGCAGTGCGATCGCGGCTAAAAGATCACTGGCGGCTTTAGGCGAGACAAATTCACCGTTGACAGTAGTCTCTGTCTGAGGACTTGTCTCTATACTATCAGAAACACCTGTAACCTTTCCCTTGCCTAAATCAATTTCTGCCAGTGGTTTCGAGTCTGCGCCAACTTGTTCAACAATTAATTTTTCCCGTCGCACCGGAACTTCTACCACACGGGTTTCAATTTCTTTGCGAACAACGACTTCGCCGACTTTCTGCTTACTGCGGTTGACGACTAACTGTTCTTCGAGCAAGCGAATCATATCTGCTTCGACTATCTCTGACGTCTGATCAGACTGCTCCAGATCAGGATTCACTCTCTGTTCAACTTCTTCCGAATCCACAGCACTTGTAGAGGTTACGTCCTTTTTTTGATAAACAGGCAAGTATTCAAGTTCTGCTGGTGATAGGTCAACAATTACAGCTCTATTTTCTGGCTCAATGGTCTGAATGTGCTGGCGACTAAGGAGAAACCAAGGAGAGTCACTGTTTGCTCCTTGGGTAGACATTACCATATAAAGGTGATGATTTTTGGCGACGCAGAAATCCTCAACCCGCCCCAATACTGTACCTTTTTGATTCACGATGGTAAAGAACGTGAATCTTTCTCTAAATTGATCTAATAATTGTTGAATTTTTTCCTTTGTATAACTTCCTTTCGGTTCTTCTTGGATCATCGTTTACCTCTCCGACTCAATTCGTGCAACCTGGCAAAACTCACTAAACGTAGGGTGGGCAATGCCCACCCCCGTATCCACCAATTTATTTAGTTCAATCGGTGAAATTTAATGGCTTTCAGAATTCTACCGACGACCTTTGACAACAGGATTGCCATCTACATCGACTTCTAATTCTTCGCGGCGAACCTTTTCTTGGGCATCTACGGTGTCACGTTCAACTTCTTTCTTGACACCAACTTCTTCCCGCACAAAGGCTTTCTTATCGATATTGGCTTCCTCTTCATGAACTTCCATGCGAGCCACTTCACCTTCATGGAAGTCAGCACTACCCGGTTGAACTTCACGGGCTGCGGAAGGCGTATTACGCTCAATAACCACCCGCTCTTTTTCTACTGGAACTGATACCTGAGCCGTTTCAGATTCTACGTGCTTACCTAGGGCGACTTCGCCACTCTTGTAACGGTCTTTGTTGGCAATCAGTTTCTCTTCATACAGCTTGAGATTTTTATGATTCTGCTCAGTCGTGGCGTAGAGTTCCGGCTCATGATCATACGTGTAGGTGTCGCGATTATAGGTGGTTGCTTGAGCCGATGTTGCTGCGGTTGAACGATTAGCAGCCGTTGGTCGGTAGACGTTGCGGACTCGTTCTTCGTAGTCGTAGTCAATGGTCATGTTGTCATGGTATTCCGGTAAGCTTTCGGCTTGCGCTTTGGTCATACCAATCGCATAAACCCGATGACGATCATAGTCCATCCGGGCATTACCCACGGGTAACAAGACCTTTTTACCAAAGACCCAGAACCCTGTATCAATGACTAGATACCGGAAATGACCTGTTTCATCTAGAAGAGCATCATGAACTTCACCGATTTTCTCTTCTCGATCCGTGTAAACATCATATCCTTTGATGTCATCGCCACCAAAAATCTGTTCTTTGTAATTGGGGTAAAACTTTTCTATTTTGATGAGATTCATAGATTGGTCTCCGTGTTTCTTTATTCCGAGTTTTGAGAGTTCAACTCTCGCACTCTATTTTCAGATTACACAAAAAATATTTTTATTTAATCCCTCAAAAGGCATAAACGAAAGTAGGTTGGTGATGTTTTTTACAACGGTACTGCTATTTCCTTTGATTTAGAATAGTTGGGCTTATTGACTAACTTGCCTCTATGTAAAATTCTGAATTTTAACACTATCTCATTAGCCTCAAGCACTTACCACCATAAACATAATATATAAATACCTATAAATTAACACTATTGCTTGTTTTCGTTATCATCCTATAGGAAGAGATAAAATAAATAAAGATAACTCATAAGGAGTGCGATTAACCTCTTTGATGCGATATCACGTTATTTACGATGGCAACTGCAATCTTTGTGTCACCTTAGTGCAGCTTCTGGAAAATCTGGATCAAGGACAGCAGTTTGACTACATTCCCATGCAGGATGAAGCCGCCTGTGAAACCTTTGGTATTACTCCTCAAGACTGCGAAATGGGGATGATTCTCATCGATGGGGCATCTCCGGAACGTCGGTGGCAAGGGAGTGAGGCGGCGGAGGAAATTGGGCGTCTGTTGCCCATGGGAGAGGTATTCGTCTCGGCGTATCGGGCAATGCCGGGAATGAAGTGGCTAGGCGATCGCACTTATCAACAGGTGCGTGATAATCGATACAGTTGGTTTGGTAAGCGATCGCATACCTACAATTCAGCCTATCCTCTGGGATGTCAGGGGAAGCAAAATTGTCAGACGTAATTGATCAGGCGATCGCGTTCGTTCCGTTCGTAGTAGGCACTTTAGTGCCATAAATCGTTCGTAGTCAGCACTTTAGTGCCATAAACCTGACGGGGTGATACGCTACTTGAAAAGTAGATAGTCTACAGAATCTAAGGTGGTAATAATAAGGCTTTGGCTTTGTTGTCAGTCCATAAGAGATCAGCGCTAAAGCGCTTACTACAAACTCTAAAATTGATGCTATGGATCAGTCTCCCTCATCCGCTTTACCGAAGCCAGAAACTAAAACGCTGCCTTTTATCACCAAGTTCACCTATGGATTAGGTGAGTTATCAGCCGCGATTCCTGGCAATATTTTATCCTTTTTCTTCTTATTTTTTCTCACGAATATCGCTGGACTTAGTGCGAGTAAAGCGGGTACTGTGATGCTGATTAGCAAAGCCTGGGATGCGATTAATGATCCGCTGATTGGCTGGCTTAGTGATCACACCCGTTCACCTTGGGGACGGCGGTATCCTTGGATTGTCTGTGGCGCGGTTCCTTTGGGACTCTTTTTTATGTTGCTGTGGATTGTGCCAACGTTTAGTCAAGATGCCACGTTGAATCAGCAGGCTTTATTCGGCTACTACGGTGTTTTAGGGGTTCTATTTTATGCCGCGTTTACATCAGTGCTGCTGCCCTTCTCCGCCCTAGCTCCCGAACTGACTCAAGATTATCATGAACGGACTAGCTTGATCAGTTTTAAATCGGCATTTTCTGTCGGCGGCGCGATTCTAGCATTAGTTTTGGCTCAAATTATCTTTTCCCTAGTGGAACACCCTAGCCAAAAATATTTAGTGTTAGGAATTGTCTGTGCCACTTGCGCTATTGTATCCATCTACGTCAGTGTTTTAGGCACTCGTCGGGTTGTCCTCAATCAGCAAGCAACGGAGACAGTGAATGCGTCTGTACGCCCATCGTTACCTTGGCGATCGCAAATTGGCTATATTTTTGCCAATCGCCCCTTTTTGTATGTCATGGGTATTTATCTTTGTTCGTGGTTAGGGGTACAGATCACTGCCGCAATTTTGCCCTACTTTGTGATTAACTGGATGGGATTACCCGATCACCACTTTACCCAAGTCGCGATCGCGGTGCAAGGAACGGCACTGGCGATGATGTTTATTTGGAGTTTCGTGAGTAAACGGTTGGGGAAAAAAGCGGTTTATTTAATCGGAATGCCGTTGTTAATTTTGGCAGAAGCTGGCTTATTTTTCCTGCAACCAGGTCAAGTGGGTTTACTCTATGGTTTGGCTGTATTGGCAGGATTTGGTATTGCTACGGCTTATCTGATTCCCTGGTCAATGTTACCTGATGTTGTGGATCTCGATGAACTCAATAGTGGACAACGGCGGGAGGGGATTTTCTATGGGTTCATGGTATTATTTCAGAAAATGGGGTTTGCGATCGCCCTCTTTTTAGTGGGGAAAATACTCGACTGGGCTGGGTTTATTTCGAGTGTGGCGGGAGAACCCAATCCGGTGCAACCGGAGTCGGCGTTGTTCGCCATCCGGATGATTATTGGTCCGTTACCCACGTTGATTTTAATTTGCGGTTTGGTTTTTAGCTATTTTTATCCGATTACTCGTGAGGTTCATGTCCAAATTCTCCATCAACTTTGGGAACGCAATCATCAGTCATAGATCAATGGTAGGGGCGGGTTTAGGAAATTGTAGGGGCGGGTTTAGCCACTCAATTTCGATATTCACCAATAACCGAACAACAAAACCCGCCCGATCTCACCCCTAACTGATCTATAAGTTATCAGTCGTCATCATGGAAAACACAGCAGAATACAGTTGCGCCTACTGTGGCGAAGCTAACGTCACGTTTATTGACATCAGTGCTGGATCTCAGCAATCTTACGTTGAGGATTGTCAGGTTTGCTGTCAGCCGAATATTTTATATGTCCGCATTGATGAAGAAACCCTCGACGTGGAAATTGATACGGACGTGGAAAGTTAACTGGAACTGGCGCTTTTGTTCATTACTTTGATGCTGGAGCGATCTAAAATCAGTTTGGGTTTGTTACCTTTGCTCTTGAGCATCACTATTCGTCGCCATACTCTTTTTAAGAGTTTCACAAAAACTCAAGAAATTTTGAAATGTTTCGAGGTGTGTTGAGTCATCTTGTACTCTTTTCTGTAATTGCTCTAAATAATATTCTTCCATGGCATCACCGGGAATTTTTTTAGTATAAGATATGTTTTTTGCATCAAAAATTTTTTGGACATATTTCAAATGGAAATCAGCGTGATTTCTCCTATTATACTTACCCATTTTTTCAGGGTCATACTGAGAAACATCATAATAGTTTACATAATCTGATAATGGTGATTCTAGTGGTTGTCTTGAATCAAAAATTTTTCTATTTCCTAATAACCAAGTCTCTATACAGCGATTTTGTATAATGATTTTCGTTTTAGTATCGCCTAAATTTGTATTCTTCCCCTGAATAAGATTTTCAATATAACTTTCTCTTTCATTTACAGTGTCTTCATCAGCATCCATACAAAGAACTAAATAATCATAACATAATTGTTTGTTTCTTGAATTTTGTCAATTGCATTATCAAGTGCATCATATAAAATAGCAGGATAACCTTTTGCACTTATCAAATAATAATTATTTTTTTGAACTTGGTCATGATATTTGACTCGTATTAATTCAGGAAGAAGATATCCAAGCCATTTAGGATAAATCTTTTTTTCTGTACTTTTACCCTCAACTAAAAAGTAAATGTTCATTATTAATTTTATAAATATTCATCATCCTCAAGAACATTAATTAAATCAATAAAAGCTTTTTGCCTAGATTCGGAAATATGAAAATCTTTTGCATTTTTGACAGTTACCAAACTTCCTTGGCGAGTCACTATTTTCCAATAAGCAGGACTAATATTATTAATTACATAAGGATGATGACTGGTAACAATAAATTGTGATTCTTGATTGTCCAAGATCAGATCGGTAACGCTATCAAGACAATTAACACCTAGGCTATTTTCAAATTCATCAATCAGAATAACACAATTATCAGGAGATAAATATAATTGGCTGATGTACATTAAGGTTTTAAACATTCCAGATGAAATATTTTTAATCCAGTTTTGGACTCCTTTTTCTTTAATGCTCACAGTGGTTGCTTCCTTCAGCAACTGTGATAATGCAAGAGGAATATATTCATTTTTTATAGATTCTACTTTGATATCTGCAACATTTGAAAAAACCCTGGCAAAAGTTTTCTTTATTTTTTCAAATTCTTGAGGAAATATTCTATAAAGAATAGCCAGTTTAATGAGAATAGGCAAATCACTTTCCTTGAGGGACAGCAAGGAAGAATTTTCGTGTTTCTTAACTATAGATACTGGTAGCAGCATTGTTTTATCAAAACTACGCCCTGAATCAGCTAGTATAATTTTATCTAGTTCTTCTTTGACGGGAATGATACTATCTTCTTGTTTTAATAACTCAATAATACTCTTATAAGGGGATAATTTAGGGGTTTTCTCCCCATGGAATATAATCTTCTCTCGTGTTCTTTTGACAATAGCCTTTTGGTTAAAACTTAAGGTTTCAGAAATAATATTAACCTGTTCTTCTTGCGCTGAATTACTATCAATAGGTGTTGTGCTTTCTTTTGTTTCAAATTCTCCACTCCAATGATATTCACAATCATCATTGCTCAAAAAATAAACATTCCATCGCACTCCATTCAATGAGGCACCATTGGCTATATTTTTTAAGTTGTTTATAGCGTTTAATAGTCTTGTCTTGCCAGCACCAGATACACCGACTAGAAGATTAAGATTCTGCCAAAAATCTACTGGTTCAAGCTGCCATTGGTATTCGTCATCGTAATACTCTAGTTTTTTAATTTTCATATTGATTTATTGTAAGCTGTACGGGACTGCCCAGCAAAATTTGTCCGGCTGCGGGGCGGTTACCACAATCAAGATACCACAGGCGGCGAATTTCCGAACTAAATAGGACTTACGCACAGCCTCTAATTGTAGTGGACTGATACAACTAAAATTGTGGAATAGATTTGACAATTAAATCGGGCGCACGTCGGTGCGCCCCTACGATGCTAATCCACCTAAGGTGTGCCACGCTGCCATCGTGGGGAGAG
Source organism: uncultured Coleofasciculus sp. (assembly GCA_964574085.1). Taxonomy (GTDB): domain Bacteria; phylum Cyanobacteriota; class Cyanobacteriia; order Cyanobacteriales; family Coleofasciculaceae; genus Coleofasciculus. The sequence goes on along the minus strand of CAZNNK010000220.1, from coordinate 1,940 downwards.
CGTAGCGTAACACACCATTACCTCGGCTAAACTATTACGCATTAAAATTGGAAATGGGTAGCGATATAGCTGTTAGGACAGATGATTTATGTAGAGACGTTCCATTTTAGTCTCTACAATGATGCCTCTAGAGCAGAAGACGCAGGATTTGTTAAGATTTTTGGTCGTTTTGAAAAAAAAGTCAGTTTATGGGGGAAACTTTTCCTTAGAGAGCGTAAAAGGTGATTGAACCATGCCCTATCCTAAACTTCGCCCGGTTTGGACTTTTCTGCTTCTCTTGTTGGCAGGAATACTCGCTCCTTCCTCTACCGATGCTCAATCTATTACGCCAGCAGCAGATGGCACGGAGACGATGGTAACACCGGATGGAAACCGCTTCGATATCCACGGTGGCACGTTTTCGGGAGATGGGGCAAATCTGTTCCACAGTTTTGAGCAGTTTGGCTTAGATTCAAGTCAAATTGCCAATTTTTTATCGAATCCTACGATTCAGCATATTATCGGGCGAGTTGTTGGCGGTGATCCCTCCCAGATTAATGGGTTAATTCAGGTTATGGGGGGTAACTCTAATTTAGTGTTGATGAATCCGGCGGGTTGGGTGCTGGGTTCAGAGGCTCAAATTAATGTTCCAGCGGCGTTTACGCTGACAACGGCGACGGGTGTGGGTTTTGAGAATGGGTATTGGTTCAATGGGTTGGGTGAGAATGACTACTCGAATTTAAGTGGTACACCGAGTCAGTTTGCGTTTGATTCGATGCAACCGGGAAGTATTATTAATGCGGGCAACTTGGAGGTGCTAGAAGGTCAAACCTTAACCCTGCTGGGTGGTACTGTGGTTAATGCGGGAGAAATTCGGGCGCCGGGAGGAACCATTACGATCGCGGCTGTACCGGGGAAAAATCGAGTCCGGATTCGTCAGTCGGGACATTTGTTGAGTTTGGAGATTGAAGCACCTCGGACAGTGGATGGACAACTGTTATCGTTTACCGCACGGGATTTACCGGATTTGCTGACGGTTGGGGCGACGGGTGTGGAGACGGGATTGATGGTAGATGCGGATGGTACGGTGCAGTTAGGGGAGTCTGGGACAAGGATACCCACAACTGAAGGAAGTGCGATGCCTACGGCGGGCTTCGCCTACGCCTCTGGTAGGCTGGATGTCTCTAATTCAGGCGTGGGCAAAGTTGGCGGTGAGGTGAATATTTTAGGTCAGCGCGTTGGTTTAATTCGTCTTCTTTCGGCAGCAATTCTAGCAAAAGCGATCGCGGCTGTTTCATCAAATGGTAGAATACATCCGGCAAAATCTTCAGCAAACATCAATTGAGCAGCTTGGTTGAGTTCAGTTTGGCGTTTGCCAGAAGGTAACAAAGCAATGCCATAAAGAATTTCAGCTTCAGTGATGGTTGTGGTAAAAAGATTTATTATGGGTTGTGCGGCTACCCATTGACGAACCACTAATGAGCCTTTCGGGTGCATCAGTTCGGACACAACATTTGTATCAAGGACTATCATGTAACTCTTCAAAATTAGGGGGTTCGCGTAAGGGTTCCCTAGGAATCATTGGCAGTTTAAAATCGCCAAAATGGGCAAAACGTCCCTCGATAGCCAAGGCTAAATTTAAGGGTTTATGAACTTGTTCTGTTAAGACAGCGCGGAGGATTTCTTTAGCTTCTTCTTCAAGAGAACGTCCCGAATATTCAGCTCGCTTTTGGAGGCAATTTTTTAGGTCATCATCAAAGTTTTGAATCGTGATACTGTTCATAGTAGACTCAATGGCTAAAGCTATAAGTTGTTCGGCATTTAAACCTTAATATCAATAATGGCGCAATCCTTGCCGTAGTGCGAGCATCTTGCTCGCTACATTAAGCATCTTGCTCGCTACATTAAGCATCTTGCTCGCTACATCAAGCATCTTGCTCGCTACATCAAGCATCTTGCTC
>CAZNNK010000219.1:0-8747 GCA_964574085.1 uncultured Coleofasciculus sp. | reverse complement strand
GTATGGAGAACCCAAGTTAGCTGAACTGTTGCGGGCATTAGGTCAGGTGGATATTCCCTGGATTCGCATGCACTATGCCTATCCAACGGGTTTAACCGAGCCAGTAATAAGGGCAATTCAGGACACGCCTAATGTACTGCCTTACTTGGATTTACCCCTACAGCATTCCCATCCAGAAGTCCTGCGTGCGATGAACCGTCCTTGGCAGGGACGAGTGAATGATCAGATTATCGATCAGATTAAAGCCGCCTTGCCGAATGCGGTGCTGAGGACGACCTTTATCGTCGGGTTTCCTGGCGAGACAGAGCAGCACTTTAACCATTTGCTGCAATTTGTCCAGCATCATGAGTTTGACCACGTTGGTGTCTTTACTTTTTCTCCTGAAGAGGGTACACCAGCCTATACCTTGCCCAACCCAGTCCCCCAAGCCGTCATGGAGGAGCGTCGTCAGGCGCTGATGGCAGTTCAACAGCCGATTACGTTGAAAAAAAATCAAGGTGAAGTGGGCAAGATCGTTGACGTTCTAATTGAGCAAGAGAACCCCTCCACCGGACAACGGATCGGTCGCTCGGCTCGATTTGCCCCTGAGGTCGATGGATTAGTCTACGTCCAAGGCGAAGCCCCCTTGGGGACCATCGTGGAAGTAGAAATCACCGATGCTGGCATCTATGACCTCTATGGTTCTGTAGTCCCTAGTCCACTGTTAGTTGTCGGTTAACGGGAGTTCATGGAGCTTAAGCCAGCCTTGGCAAGTGCCAACGCCTTAACTCGGACTCTTGATCACGGACGACTGACGTTAACTATCACGAAACACTCACAACAATCGTTAAATTATGACCCTTTCATTCAATACTCTGGGCTTATCTGAAGAGCGCCTCCATCAGCTAGAAAAATTAGGTTTTGATACACCAACGCAAATTCAAGCGCAAGCCATCCCGGAACTGTTGGCGGGACGGGATGTGGTCGCTCAATCGCAAACAGGTACAGGGAAAACCGCTGCCTTTTCTCTGCCGATTTTAGAACAACTCGATCCCCATGTTCGCGGTGTACAAGCGTTGATTCTGGCACCGACACGGGAATTAGCCCGACAAGTGGCAGATGCAATTCGGGACCTAACCAGCACTCGTCGCGTCGGTATTGTCACCGTCTACGGAGGACAATCCATTGATCGCCAAATTCGTCTCTTACAACGTAATGCCCAAATGGTGGTCGGAACACCAGGACGAGTGATCGATTTGCTGGATCGAGGCGATTTGAAATTAGATCAAGTCAAATGGGTGGTCTTAGATGAAGCCGATGAAATGTTGAGCATGGGCTTTATCGATGATGTCAAGAAAATCCTCAAGCAAGCCCCCAAAGAACGCCAGACTGCCTGTTTTTCGGCAACAATGCCGAAGGCAATTCGGGATTTAGTCAAGCAGTTCCTCAAATCCCCGGTGACGGTAACGGTGGAACTACCCAAAGCCACGCCAGCACGGATTGATCAACGGGTGTATATGATTCCCCGTGGCTGTTCAAAGTCCAAAGCCCTACAGCCGATTTTGGCGCTGGAAGACCCCGAAGCGGCATTAATTTTTGTGCGGACGCGGCGGTCAGCGGCAGAACTCACCAGTCAGTTACAAGCGGCGGGGCATAGTGTGGATGAGTATCACGGCGACCTCAGCCAAAGCCAACGGGAGCGTTTGTTGTCCCGATTCCGCCAGAGTCAGGTGCGCTGGGTGGTGGCGACGGATATTGCGGCACGGGGTCTGGATGTGGATCATCTCACCCATGTGATTAATTATGATCTGCCGGATCAGGTAGAAAGTTACATTCACCGGATTGGTCGGACGGGTCGTGCTGGGAAAACCGGAACCGCGATTTCCTTGATTCAACCCTTTGAACGGCGCAAACTGCATCAGATTGAACGGAAAGTGCGACAGAACTTACAGGTGTCCCGAATTCCTACGCGATCGCAAATCGAAGCGCGGCGCTTGGAGAAACTGCAAGATCAGTTACGTGAGGCATTGGCGGGTGAACGGATGGCATCATTCCTGCCCATTGTGCGGGAGTTGAGCGAAGAATACGACCCCCACGCGATCGCAGCGGCAGCGTTGCAGATGGTCTATGATCACACGCAACCGGATTTAACGGGTGTCGAGATTGAGTACAAGGTCGAACGTCCGAAACTGGTGAAGCGTAATAAAAAATCCAAAGAATCGGTGACTCAAAACCGTTCTCGGTAATTGATTGAGTTCATCCCATGACCAAGAGGTGTGGGATGAATTTGTCTGATGTCATTCGTCCTTTGTTATTTGTCCTTTGTTGAAAAATTCCTGCATTTAGTCAGGGCGGGTTTAGTGACATCTGGGTGGCAAGCCGCGATAATAGTGAAACCCGCCCCTACAGATCGGCATTACCATGACTCTGTCTGCTATCAACACCCCTCAAACTACAGATCCCTTTGCCAAACCCTGTCAATGGTCTGGTCTAATTGAAACCTATCGGTCTTATTTACCCGTCACCGCCTCAACGCCAGTGGTGACTCTCTTGGAGGGAAATACACCGCTGATCCCTACCCCGGCGCTGTCTAAAGCGGTGGGTAAGGGAGTCAAGGTATTGGTTAAATATGATGGTCTGAACCCTACGGGTAGCTTTAAAGACCGGGGTATGACCTTGGCGATTTCTAAGGCAAAGGAAGCTGGGGCAAAAGCCGTGATTTGCGCCAGTACCGGCAATACCTCTGCCTCGGCTGCGGCTTATGCAAGTCGAGGCGATATGCAAGCCTTTGTGTTAATTCCGGATGGGTATGTAGCCTTAGGAAAGTTGGCGCAGGCATTGGTTTATGGGGCGCAGGTATTGGCAATTGAGGGAAATTTTGATGACTGTTTGCGGATTGTGCAGGAGTTAGCCGAAAATTATCCGGTGACGTTGGTTAATTCAGTTAATCCCTATCGATTAGAAGGTCAAAAAACGGGCGCGTTTGAAATTGTTGATAATTTAGGAAATGCCCCAGATTGGCTCTGTATTCCCGTGGGGAATGCCGGAAATATTACCGCCTATTGGATGGGCTTTTGCCAGTATCATCAACATGGGAAGTGCGATCGCTTACCTCGGATGATGGGATTCCAGGCGGCTGGGGCGTCGCCGTTGATCCTGGGTGAACCGGTGGCGCATCCGGAAACAATTGCCACCGCGATTCGGATTGGGAATCCGGCAAGTTGGGAGAAAGCTGTCGCGGCTAAACATGCCAGTCAGGGAGAATTCAATAGCGTTACCGATGAGGAAATTTTGGCAGCCTATCGCCTCTTGGCATCACAAGAAGGAATCTTTTGCGAACCCGCTAGCGCTGCATCAGTGGCGGGGTTGTTGAAAGTGAAAGATCAAGTGCCGACGGGAGCAACGGTGGTTTGTGTGTTGACGGGAAATGGGCTAAAAGATCCAGATACGGCGATTCAACACTGCAACAATCAATTACAGCGAGGAATTGAGCCAACCACCACCGCCGTCGCTGAGGTGATGGGATTCAGTAGCGATCGCCTTCTACAATAGAAACATCAGACCTATTCGAGGAGAACGTCATGGCAGCAGAGCGAGAATTTGATGATGCTCTACATGAAGCTGGCGTAGAGGCAGCTAATGTACTCAAAGAGTTTCTCAAGAATCCACCAACAGGAGGTGCTGAAAACGACGCCAATATGGTCAAAGTAAAAGTGGCGCTTCAGGTGCTAGCGATCGCCAATGATCTACCCACTCCTCCATTTTTTATCGATTCAAGCAATCAAGATTAAACTAGTGCAGCGCGGCTTCAAATACTAACCAGTTAACAAGCTCCTTAAAAGCAGCTACCTTATGTTCCTTATAGCCTTCTGCCATCTGCCTTCGGACTTCTGCCTTCTTGTACTAGCCGGAAAATCAGTTCCTACAATTGATAGACGTTTCAGCGGAACGTCTCTACCTTCTCCCGCCACACTTCGCAGACGTGAAGATCGCGGCGGGAGTTGTACAATCTAACTTTGGCGACTTTTGCGATAGGGAATTTCAGAGTCAGTCAGGTTGGATTGAATGGGTTCGTAGTAACGACAAGACTGACAAGGACCCTCTGGGTTAACCGCACAACGCACAAGTTCAGAATTCGCATTATATTGACAACTCGCATCGCCCAGCACCCAGCGCCCATCGACCAAACTTTTCTCCGTCGGGCGCTGAGCCGATTGGACATACAGGGCAATTTTGTGTAAGCGATAACGTCCAGATTTGAGCAGATAGCGATGACGACGCTCTAAAACAGCGTAGGTTTGACCGTTATAGTCAAGATAATTACCGGGTTGGGGCGTCCAATTGAGATGGATATTACCCAGACTCTGACGCGATTGCGTCAGGATTAGCTCTGCCGGAAGAGACTCTGGCTCCATAGTGATAGGTGTGATGATGACTACACTTGGATGGTATCGCAATCATTGTTGTCATTCGTCATTCGTCATTCGTCATTCGTCATTTGTAGACTCCCCCAGCTTCCCCTGCTTCCCCTGCTTCCCCTGCTCCCTCTGCTCCCTCTGCTCCCCTATCTCCGCTTATATGGGGTGTGGGGTATGACCCATATCCCTCAACTGGTTAGGATGGTGCATATTGGATAAAAGTGTAGATTCTATCTAACGTTGATATGAAAATTGCAGTGAGACTAATACCTGGTGCGCTATCCGACTTATTCGCTCAAGCTAGTAGTTCTGGTAAAATTACGCTCGCTGACCGATATGGATTAATGGCAGCATTGCTAGAAGAATCACTGACTGATGAAGAAAGAGAGTGTCTCGAACGATTACTCCGGGCATTTTGCCGAGGGCGGATGAAGGTAGTGGATGAGATTTCTGCACTCGGATAAGTCATCGTAAGTTACGATTTCGCGATCGCGCCCTAACGCCTCAACAACTAGATGCTTCTGCTAGTATAGGACGCGATGCTAATTGACTTCCGTAATACCAATACAGTCTGGGCTTCTATACTGGTGGAAACGTTAACGCGGTTGGGCTTAACCACAGCCGTCTTATGTCCCGGTTCACGTTCCACCCCGCTTACTGTTGCCTTTGCACAACACAGCCAAATTGAGGCAATTCCCATTCTCGATGAACGTTCGGCTGCCTTTTTTGCCTTAGGAGTTGCCCGAAAATCAGGACTACCTGTGGCGTTGGTTTGTACCTCAGGAACAGCCGGGGCGAATTTCTATGCCGCGATTATTGAAGCCCGAGAAAGCCGGGTTCCTCTATTAATTTTAACCGCAGACCGTCCCCCAGAACTGCGAGAATGTCACTCAGGGCAAACCATTGACCAAGTAAAACTCTATGGTCATTATCCCAACTGGCAAACCGAATTAGCCGTACCGTCTCTAGAAATGGGGATGTTGAGATATTTGCGGCAAACCGTAATTCACGCCTGGGAGCGATCGCGCTTTCCAGTTCCAGGTATTGTTCATTTAAATTGCCCATTTCGTGATCCTTTAGCCCCGATTCCTGATCCCGCCGTCACTGAGTTACAATCCCAATTCCCGGCTGAGGATTTCTTCGGCGCTGTCACTCCTGCATTTGTGCATTCCCCCTCTCCTGCATTTGTGCAAACGATTCCCTATTCAGACTGGCAAGCGTGCGATCGCGGTTTAATTATTGCAGGTCTAGGGCAACCGCCAAACCCCAAAGCTTATTGTCAGGCAATTGCCCAACTCTCCCAATCTCTAAACTTTCCCCTATTAGCCGAAGGGCTTTCTCCCCTAAGAAACTACGCTCACCTGAATCCTTATCTGATTTCCACTTATGACTTAATCCTGCGGAATCGCCAACTGGCTCAACACCTAACACCGACTCTTGTTATTCAAATTGGTGAACTTCCCACCAGTAAAGAACTACGCGCTTGGTTAAATACTTATCAACCCCAACGCTGGATTATTGACCCTTGTGATCATAACTTAGATGCTCTCCATGGGAAAACCACGCATCTGCGGATTTCTATCGAAGAAATTGGACAATGGCTAACCACGAATAATCAAAAAGATATGGCTGTAGGGGCGGGTTTAACAGATAACGTTGTGGACAAAACCGATAACAGAAACACACCCACCCCGATAGAGGAACAGGGAACAACTGTCTCCCAACCAAACCCACATTACCTGCAAAAATGGTGTGATGCAGAAACGCAAGTGAGAGCAGCCGTTGACCAAACCATGGCAGAAATGACTCAATTATTTGAAGGAAAAGCCGCCTGGATACTCTCTCAATCTTTGCCCAAAGGGACACCTTTATTCATTGCCAATAGTATGCCCGTGCGGGATGTAGAATTTTTTTGGTCTCCAGGAAATACAGAGATTCAGCCCTGGTTTAATCGTGGTGCTAATGGAATTGATGGAACCTTATCAACAGCCTTAGGGATTGCTCACCGGAATCAAAGTGCGGTGATGCTAACGGGAGACTTAGCATTATTGCATGATACCAATGGTTTTTTACTCAACAAGAAGTTTAGCGGTCATTTAACCATTATCTTAATCAATAATAACGGGGGTGGTATTTTTGAAATGTTACCTATTTCTCAATTTTACCCACCGCTTGAGGAATTCTTTGCTACACCCCAAAGCATCAACTTTGCTCAATTATGTTTAAGCTATGGCGTAGAACATCAGCTAATTCAGTCTTGGCAGCAATTGCAGCAGTTACTGAATCCATTACCGAATCAAGGGATTCGAGTCTTAGAGTTGCCCACAAATCGCAAAGCTGACGCCATTTGGCGGCAAAAGTATCTAGGGAAATTTGCGATAAATCCAACAACTTGACGTTGAGTTTATTTTTAACGGGTTTCCAGTTTTTGCAGCAAGTCTGATGTATCGAGATTTTAATGCTGCACTAAACTTAGAGAAAGCGGCTCTTCCGGAAACGCAAAACTATCTCAGCACAGTAAACGCACTGGAAGAAGAGGTTTCGCAGGGAAGTAGATAATCTACATCGGAATATTTATCAGGCGTAAAAAATACATGGAATTTTACATGACAACAAATTTTGAATTTTGAATGTGTAGGGGCGGGTTTTACTAATAACGCATCGGATCAAATCACTAACTGAACTAAACCCGCCCCGACTTGACCCTTCGCTTACTGGACTCGATTCGTTTTTGGCTGGCTTGTCTGGTAATTGGCGTGATTACAATAGTAATAACGTCAGCGGAGAATTAAATCATGGAGATAAAACTACGGAAAGTGGGCAACTCCATTGGCACCACGTTTCCTAAGGAAATCTTGGACAAATTTGATTTAAGGGAAGGGGATACACTAACCCTGGTGGTGATGGAGGATGGCATTAAGTTGATGGCTTATGATCCTGAATTCGAGCAAGTGATGGCGGCTTATAAGCAGGGGGCATCGCAGTACCGCAATGCCATGCGAGAGTTGGCAGATGGCTGAACCGATTTGGATTACTGCTGCGATGGTGCAGGTGATTCATGATGATCAAGTTGCGACTCATGGTGGGGTGTATGGGTTACGGGATGAGGGGTTGCTGGCGAGCGCCCTTGCCCGTGCGCGTAATCGCTATGGGTATGAAGGGGCAGATATTTATCGACTGGCGGCGGACTATGGCTATGGAATTGCTAGAAATCATCCGTTTATTGATGGCAATAAGCGCACAGCGTTTCAGGTGATGTATTGTAAAGTATGTGTTTCTGAAGGTGAATAGCTGGAATTTGGATGCACCAGAGCCAGAGGTGGTGCTGGTGATGCGATCGCTAGCGGCGGGGGAACTCTCTGAAGATGAGTTGGCGCAGTGGTTGCGGCAATATTCCTCAAGGGAGGCGTAGATAGTTGGGTGTCAATTATCTCTGGACAAAATGCCTACCCTCATTGGGGTAAGCAATGGATCAATTTACCGATCCAGCAGCAATGTCACAGGTCCATCATTTTCAATCGAGACTTGCATCATCGCCCCAAATACCCCAGTTTCTACTTGTAACCCACTCTGGCGCAGCCTTTCCACAAACTGCTGATAAAGCTGTTCCGCCTGTTCTGGATTCGCCGATCGCGAGAAAGAAGGGCGACGTCCTTTGCGACAATCCCCATACAAGGTAAACTGACTCACCACCAATAATTCGCCGCCAATTTCCTGAACCGACTTTTCCCAGCGATCGCTACCGCTATCGGTTCCGGGAAATAAACGCAAATCCAAGCATTTTCGCGCCATCCAATCCAATTCGGCTTCAGTATCGCTATCCGCAATTCCCACTAGCAAATTTAGCCCGCGATTAATTTTGCCAACGACTTCACCGTTAACTGTTACTTGAGAAGATTTAACTCGTTGGATAATAACGCGCATTTAAGGTGATTAGGGATTAGGGATTAGATCAGTTATTTGAGCAAATTTGGCGGGTATCGTCGTTGGCTTGAAATAGTTTCTTGAACAGTTCCACCCCAATTGAAATATTCTAACTCATAGCTGGGAATTGAGCCGCTAATCAGTTAGTTGGGCGACGTGGTATAGCGAATAGAGTTACCCGATTGAGTTGACTAGCATCAACCCAACCGATACATTTAGCGGGTATTGTTGACTATTGGGTTTTTAATGTGACAACACAGCAACTCCACGTTTTTAGAGATCCTCAAGTAGATGGGTACCAACGTCAGTTAATTCTAAAAGGGCAACAGTCTATTGATATTCGGGCTTTTCCTAATTGTACGATTACGGTACATCGATTAGGACAAGAGACGTTCCGCCGGAACGTCTCTACCATAAGATGTGTCT
>CAZNNK010000218.1:0-8763 GCA_964574085.1 uncultured Coleofasciculus sp. | reverse complement strand
GAGAGGGGGAAGATATGGAATTTGAGGGCGATGAGGGAGATGGGGACGCTGGGGGAGATGGGGGAGAAGATTCCCCATGAACAATCAACAATTAACAATTAAAGACTTGCCCAATAAACGGAATTGCTAATAACGCGCAATACATTAGGCTGATAATAAGTAGGATAAAATTCGTCACCGGGGCGAAAGTAAAAAATTTTACCTCGACCTCGGTGAAAACAACAGCCACTGCGAAAGACTTCACCCCCCTCAAACCAACTGATAAACACTAAACTATCTGGATTAGGAATATCAAAAAACTCGCCGTACATTTCCTCAGCCGCCAGTTCAAAAAATTCGTCTAAACCTGCGGCAATCGGATGGGATGGATCAACAACCCACAGCCGTTCTTTGTCGCCATCATTGCGCCATTTTAGACGACAAGACGTACCCATCAGCCGTTTAAAAATTTTGGAAAAGTGACCCGAATGCAATACAATTAGACCCATGCCAGATAACACGCGCTGATGCACTTTATCGACGATAGTGTCTTGTACTTGATCATGGGCAATGTGTCCCCACCAGATTAAAACATCGGTTTGGTTGAGGATGGCATCAGTTAATCCATGATCAGGTTGGTCTAATGTAGCGGTTTGAACCGTTAAACCTGAGGATCGTAAATGTTGTGCGATCGCGTGATGAATTCCATCAGGATAAATCTGGGCAACCTCAAGTTCTTGTTTTTCCACTTGATACTCATTCCAAACCGTAACACGAGGATTAGCTGTCATATTATAAATAAACCATTCTTTTTTTAATTATGCCAATAACAAATGACAAATAACAAATGACAAATGACAAACATTAATAAACAAACAGCATCCATGTTAACCCGCGATGGAGTTCGTCTAGATGCTGATATTTACTATCCCGATACCGATACAGACTTACCTGTACTCCTAATGCGACAACCTTACGGAAAGGCGATCGCATCTACGGTAGTCTATGCCCATCCTACTTGGTATGCTGCCCAGGGGTATATTGTCGTGATTCAGGATGTGCGGGGACGGGGAACCTCTGGGGGAGAGTTTCAGCTATTTACCCACGAAGTTGCTGATGGCATTGATACTATTAACTGGGTATCACAGTTACCCGGTAGCAACGGACAGGTGGGTATGTATGGCTTTTCCTATCAGGGGATGACGCAACTGTATGCAGCATCGGCAAATCTGCCCGCGTTGAAAACCATTTGTCCGGCGATGATGGCGTATGATTTATATGCAGATTGGGCGTATGAAAATGGGGCATTTTGTTTACAAATTAATTTAGGGTGGGCGGTACAATTAGCCGCCGAAACTGCCCGATTAAAAAATGATCCGACTGCCTATCAAATTCTCTATACTGCCTCTCGCGATTTGCCGTTTTATAATCCATCATCCAAATTTATTGAGAGTTTAAGCAAATATGCGCCAAATTCGTTTTACCATGAATGGCTAAATCATCCTGCACCCGGAGATTATTGGCAAAAACTATCACCTAACCTCGACGACGTAGACTTACCGATGCTGCATCTTGGTGGTTGGTTTGATCCCTATCTCCGGGGTAATTTGCGCCTCTATAAAGACATGGCAAACCGGAGTAACTTTCCCCAGCATTTGATTATAGGACCTTGGGCGCACCTGCCTTGGGGACGGAAAGTCGGCGCAAGAGATTATGGCGCAGAGGCGGTAAGTCCTGTGGATAGGTTACAAGTGCGTTGGTTTGACCAGTTTCTCAAGGGAATTGATAGCGGATTGTTGAATCAACCGCCTGTCTATTTATTTGAAATGGGCAGTAATCAATGGCGTTATTTTGATGGGTGGTTGTCCGATAATCAGCAATCCTATTGTCTTTCCAGTACGGGTTTAGCTAGTGTGCGAGACGATTCCGGGACTCTTATCCCCCAATCGGAATCATCTAACCCATTGTCCCTCTTATCGGCTGCAACTGATGTTTTTGTTCATGATCCCTGGCGTCCGGTTCCGGCGTTGGGAGGTCATGCAGCAATACCTGCGGGTTCTTTTGATCGTTCTACTATTGATAGCCGCACTGATGTTTTAACCTATACTTCAGCCCCGTTTGCTGACGATTTCCATCTAATGGGGGATGTCGCGGTAGAGGTTTTCTGCCATGCTGATCAATCGAGTTTTGATCTCTGTGCCGTGTTATCGGAAGTCTTTCCCAATGGGATGGTTTATAATTTCACTCAGGGGTATGCGACTGTGAGTCTGGGTCAAAAAACAACACCCGTTAGGATTGAACTCCAGCCAACTTGTATGAAAATTACCAAAGGGAACGCATTACGTCTAAGTCTCAGCGCTGCTTGTTTTCCTGCGTATCCCGTGAATCCGGGAACAGGCGTATCGTCTGCGGCAATGTCCTTGATGGAGGCTCAAATCATTACACTTACGGTGAATTGTGGTGGAAACTTGACATCAAAGGTTTTGTTACCAATAACTTAAGTTTATCTTATGGCATTTGGCTTGATTGATTGGACAAGGAAAGAACGAAAATCAGCCATCAGAAAGGATTCTACGCTCTAGACTCTCAACTCTTAAACCTGTTTTAAGCTGTTGCCTGTTCCGGCTTTTGAGCGTTAAAGAGTATAAATACTCAGCAACAAGCTAATATTATACCTTATCCAATTAAAAATGAGATAAATAATCCAGATAAAGGGAGGCTTAAATCAGTTGCTGATCAGGATAAAAAACTAGGTACAATGAGAGAAGTGATCGAGTTCCTTTACATGTTTGGTTTAACTCTAATATCTATCTAGCGAGAACTTTTACCACGCTAAGATCCTGACATAAAGCCTGCACTCCTGTCGTTTTTGCGTTAGCCCGGATAAATTCTCAGAACGAGTCTGACTATCAAATCAGTAGCCCAAGGGCAAGGACTGCACCTATAACCGACAATTAGCATCAAAGCTTATCGTGGCTCAAGCGCCGACGACGAACAGCGCCTAGCTCAATGGCTAGCGCTCAAGGTCTGGCACGGATGTGATACAAGAAAACTAGAACTATTTTAAGGATTATCGAGAACATCTGAGACTCACACACCTTTGCCTAGGCTATTCCTACCTAACTTGTTGAGAACTCTAGTCAACTGCTGATGGTGAAAACACCTGCGTCAGCACGGTGTAAATTGACCAACTTTTCCCCCAAGCTCAACCCAGTCAAGAGTTTTGACGTTTGATTAATGATGAACAAGCCCTCCTTTCTAGAAACGACCCCCCAAGAGAATGACCAGCAACCGTTGGTACAGCCTCACAAGTCTTGGCGTCCCCGTCATTTTCTAGTCTGGATGGTAGTGGGTTTAACCACGGTGGCGATTGGTGCTGTCGCCACAGTCAGCTATTTTGGAGTGCGCCAGCTAATCCTGGAAAACCTGAAGCAAAATGCGCTCAATTCAGTGCAAGCCGAAGCCAGTGAAATCGATCGCTGGCTAGCCACGCGCAAGGCTGAAGTCGAAACCATCGCCAGTACCCCGATTCTGCGATCGATGGATTGGTCGCAGATTAAACCGTACTTGGAACGGGAAGTCCAACGCAGCCGGGATTTTACCTCGTTTTCCCTGATCAGGGCAGATGGAACCTTTCAAAGCAGCAATGAAGGTCAGGGGAATGTCAGCGATCGCCGACATTTTCAACAAGCGATGGCGGGAAAAGTCTACGTTTCTGATCCCTTGATTAGTCGAGCAACGGACTTACCGATTATTGCCATTGCCGCGCCGATTCTAGCACTTCCCCCCCAACCGCCTCGACCCATTGGTGTAACGGGGGGTGCGATCGATATTGAGCGCGTGGAAGAAGTTGTCGAAAACATATCCTATGGCAAGGACAGCTATGCCTTTGCTCTCAACTCCAGAGGCGTGCCGATTGTTTATCCAGAGGAAAAACCCTTAGGAACGGAAAGAAAACCTGATTCGAGTTTACTGGAGTCCACCGAACCGGATCTAGCCGCGATCGCTCGCCAGATGGTGGACAAAGAACAGGGAATCCAACAGACAAACCTCTTCGGGGAATCCGTTTATGTAGCCTATGTCCACCTGGAAGAGGCAAACTGGTCGATTGCCTTAGTCATGAACGACGAGAAAATAGAAAGCCCAATCTGGTCACTCAACTTGCTGGCGATTGTCTTAGTCACCCTATTGATCGTTGCCATAATTTTCGTCTGGCGACAGGTGAAACTCTTTGAGATGACCCGGGCTAAGGCGGCAAAAGAAGCGCTGCTTAACCGCTTGACCAATCGCATTCATTCCTCACTCGACCTGGATCGCACCTTACCCGCTACCTTAGAAGAATTGACATCGTTGCTGGGGTTAGAACGAGTCATTTTTGGCTGGTTGCTTGATAAACAGACGTTGAGAATTGCCTACGAGTACACTGATGAGGGTTTATCTAGCGAATCCAAACAGTTAAAGGTAGCGACTCCTGGTAACGTGGAGACTCAGTTCCGCAAGGGTGAGACCGTTGATTTTAAAGTGTCCCCGGTCAATGGTCAAGCGGATGATGCTGGTTTAGAAAACACCCCAAATCCGCCTCCAGCTTCAGAGGAAACCTATATTCTGGAAAAGGCTCACTATTCAGCAATTCCCATCCGTCCTCAAACCGGACCGTTGGGCTAATTAATCTGTATCCACGCCACCAGTTGGTCGTGGAGTCCCAGCGACATCGAACTCTTAGAAGCCATTTCTAAACAAATTGCCAGTGCTTGCACCCAATCCCATCTCTACAGGAAAACCCAAGACCAAATCCAACTCCTCGACAATACCTTAGACTCATTAGAGCGAGAACGCCGACAACTGCAACAAGTCATTGCCAGTGCGCCGATGGCAATGGCGATGTTTGACAACGAAATGCGCTATATGGCTCATTCCCAAAAATGGCTGATGGTGCAAGGGCTTGAGGGGGAATCCATCATTGGTCGCTGCCATTACGACGTCATCCCAGACATACCGGAACACTGGAAACAGATTCATCAACGGGCACTCACCGGGCAAGTGATCACCAACCCAGAAGATATTTGGGAACGTAGTGATGGTTCTATCGTTTACATGCGCTGGGCAATTCACCCCTGGTATACTTCCAATGGTCAAGTTGGTGGGATTGTCATTGCCACCGACCAGATTAATGAATTAGTCGAAGCCAGAGAAGCAGCACTAGAGGCGGTACGGTTTAAGTCCAAGTTTCTGGCGAACATGAGTCATGAAATTCGCACTCCGATGAATGGCGTCTTGGGCATGGTGGGACTCCTATTACAGACTCAACTCACGTCGCGACAGCGAGACTATGCCCAAACGATTCGCCGTAGTGCTGACCATTTACTGACCATCATCAACGATATTCTGGATTTCTCCAAACTAGAAGCGGGAGAAATGGAACTGGAAACCATTGAGTTTGACCTGGATGGTTGTATCGAATCGGTTCTTGATGTGCTAGCCACGCAAGCCGAAGCCAAGAACCTAGAACTAGCCACCTTAGTTGACCGCCAAGTTCCCCGACAACTCAAAGGTGATCCGGCGAGACTACGACAGATCTTGTTAAATCTGACCAATAATGCCCTCAAATTTACCCCCCAAGGGGAAGTGGTGATCCATGTCACCTTAGAAACCGCCACCTCCAAAAATGCCACCCTCCACTTTGCGGTGTCCGATACAGGAGTAGGCATTTCCCCGGAAGGTCAAGAAAAACTCTTCCAATCCTTTTCCCAAGTCGATAACTCCACCACCCGTCAATATGGTGGCACAGGCTTAGGGTTAGCTATCTGCAAACAGTTGGTCGATTTGATGGGCGGTGAAATCGGCGTGGACAGTAAGGTGGGTAAAGGTTCCACATTCTGGTTTACGGCAAAATTTGACAAACAAACCAACGCGGAAACCCCCAGCACTCCTTTTGCCCTCACCCATCTGAAACTGTTGGTTGTTTCCGAAAGTCGCACCACCCGCCAGTCGGTGCGTTACTTAGTTAATACCTGGGGAATGGGGATTGATGAAGCCAACTCCGCAGAACTGTCCCTAGATGCCCTACGCCAAGCCGCTGCCGTTGACCAGCCTTATGATATTGTGATCTGTGATTGGCAACTGCCCCAAATCGAGGATGGGTCCCTGATTAAAACCATTCGCTCTGATTCAGCGTTGAGCCACACCAAAGCTGTGGTGATGACGCCGATGAATCAACGAGATCAAGTCGAACAATTACTATCTGTGGGAGCGGCGAGTTATTTGCTCAAGCCAGTGAGAGCCTCACGGCTATTTGATAGTTTAATGGCGGCGGTAGCGCCCGAAATGATTAAAGAACAGCAGGAGGAAGAACTAGCACAACATACAACGACTGGAGATTTTCCTCATAAACAACCTGCGACTCCTCTGAATATCCTCTTAGCTGAAGATCATCCCATCAATCAACAAGTCATTCTTAATCAGTTACAGATGTTAGGTTATGAAGCCGACTGCGCCGCCAATGGTCAAGTTGTCCTGGAATTAGTCGAGCAAAATTCCTACGATATCATTCTCATGGACTGTCAGATGCCTGTTCTGGATGGTTATGCGGCGACAACTAAATTGATTGAGCGCTACGGTAGCACTCATCCGGTGATTATTGCTCTAACCGCTCATGCGTTTCCCGAAGACCGAGAACGATGTTCGGCGGTCGGTATGGATGACTATATCAGCAAACCTGTTGATGAGGAAATGTTGAGCGAACGGTTAGAGTATTGGGCATCCCAGATTAGCCAAGATAAGAACGGACATGATCAGGCAGAAGGTTCTCTGAAGGCAGAGGACAACGGGCAGATGGCAGAAGACTCTATGAAGGCAGAGGACAACGGACAGATGGCACATGACAAGGAAGATAAAGGAGATGAGTCCACACTCAACACGTCCCCCATTAACTGGGAACACCTTGAGCGTGTCACCCTGGGTAAAAAATCGGCTCAAGAACGACTGTTGCACGCTTTTATCGAACATGCGGAAGCGGATTTAAAGGATATCCAAACCGGAATTACCGCTGAAGACTATGAACAAATCTATGCCAAAGCCCATCGGTTGAGAGGATCGAGTGCCAATTTAGGCATGGACGCGATCGCAGAATTAGCCGCCCAAGTCGAAAGCCATGGACGTTCCGGTTCTCTAGCCGCGCTCAAAGAAAATGTTGTTGAGTTAGAACACCAACTGACGGCGGCTTGCGACTACATCCGCACCATGAATGGTCAATCATGAATTCCCTAGTCCCTATTCCCTATTGCCCATTGCCCATTCCCTAACCAATAACCATGGCAAAAATCCTCGCCGTTGATGATGATATAACCGTCCAAATTATTCTCCAAGAGTTGTTAGAGAGTGAAGGTCATGAAGTTCTGCTTGCGGATGATGGAGAAGCGGCACTGCGAAAAACCCAAGAACTTCAACCGGACTTAATCATCTGCGATTGGATGATGCCCAAACTCGATGGCTTAGAAGTGTGTCGCCGGATCAAGGCAGATCCGCAATTAGCCACCATTTTTTTGATTTTACTCACTATACGCGAACAAGTCGCCGATCGCGTTCAAGGGTTAGATTCAGGGGCGGATGATTTTCTCTCCAAACCCATTGAACCCAGTGAATTACAAGCCAGGGTGCGTTCGGGATTGCGGCTGCGTCAATTAAACCAACAACTCTCACAAGCCCTCCACGATCTCAAGCAAACTCAATCTCAATTAGTCCAGAGTGAAAAAATGTCTAGCTTGGGTCGGATGGTGGCTGGAATTGCTCATGAAATTAATAATCCGGTTACCTTCATTCATGGAAATTTATCCTACATCGAGGACTATAGCCAAGACTTGTTCGATCTAGTTGAATGCTATCAACAGGAGTATTCCCAGCCGAGTCCGCGTCTGCAAAACAAAATAACTGATGTAAATCTTGACTTTTTGAGCCAAGACTTTCCCAAAGTATTGGCTTCGATGAAGGTGGGTACTGAACGCCTACGAGAACTGGTGTTATCATTGCGGAAGTTTTCCCGACTCAATGAAGCGGAACGGAAATCGGTCGATCTCCATGAAGGAATAGAAGGCGCTCTTTTTCTTGTCCAACATCGGTTGTCTACATCAGCGGGACAACCGTGGATTCAAATCATCAAAGAATACGGTGATTTACCTCCCTTTGAATGCTACCCCGGACAACTGAATCACGTTTTTCTTCATATTATTAATAATGCTATTGATGCTTTGGAAAGGGATAAAGAAAAAGAGCCAGTGCTATCCAAAACTATCCCAACGATTAAAATTCAAACGACTCTTCAAAACAACTATCAAGTCATTGTTCGCATCATCGATAATGGAACGGGTATAGCGGAAAGTGTAAAACCGCGAATATTTGATCCATTTTTTACGACAAAACCTGTGGGTCAAGGCAGAGGGTTAGGACTATCAATTGCCCATCAAATTGTGGTTAATCAGCATGGCGGTGAATTGGACTGTTTGTCTCAACTGGATGTCGGCACTGAGATGATCATTAAACTTCCGTTTAAAAAATGTTTATTAAGTTAAAATAACCGATTAAACATTGGCACTACATTGCATTTTTGGGTTTCTACTATTACAGGAATTTTAATCATAAATTCACTGCCTTGACCTAAAGCTGAAATACAGCGGATTTCACCTTTGTGTTGTTCGACTACAATCTGATGACTTACTGCTAATCCTAAACCCGTGCCTCTACCCACAGGTTTTGTGGTGAAAAAAGGATCAAAGATATGCTGACGTATAT
>CAZNNK010000217.1:0-8776 GCA_964574085.1 uncultured Coleofasciculus sp. | reverse complement strand
GGCAGTATCCGCACCACGTTTAGCTTTTAACCTGAAGTTCCCCCCTTGTGAAGGGGGGCTAGGGGGGATCTCCTCTCAAGTTGAGATTATATTCCATCAGTTTGTGACTTCCCCGTGCCGTTTAGACACACCATGTCCTTTACCGTTGGTAGGTGCGATCGCTCCCCTAGAGTGGTCTATAATTGTAGATTACACAGTTAAAATAATGCATAGATTTTACAGGTTTTCGGGGAACATCCCTTTTTAGACCTAGCAATCGCCAGTTCAATTCAGCATTAAATTGTAGGACTTATGACCAACTCGGCTAACCCTAAATAACGAATCCCTTGGGGAGTAATCTCAAAACGACAGGGTAACACCTCAAGTCCTTGAGTCACCGCTTCTCGCAAAAGTTTTCCATAAACGGCGTCAGTGCTATCACCTGGACTAAAGCGATCGCAGTCCCCCCGATTGATAAAATAAAGCATGATCGCCTTGGCTTGGGGAAGTAACTGCTGGAGTTCTTGCAGGTGCTTTTGTCCCCGTGTGGTTACGGTGTCGGGAAATAAGGCTAAGGTTCCCTGCGCCCACGTTGTATTTTTGATTTCCAAATAGATAGGAGGCGCGTCATTCTCCCCCGTCAGTAAAAAATCAACCCGACTTTTCCGATTTGCGCCATAAACCACTTCGGGACGAATTTGGCTGTAGCGATTGGCTAGTTCCGGAATCAGCTTTTGTTCCAGAATGATCTTCATCACCCGATTGGGTAGGGCGGTATTAATCCCCACCCAAGTTGGTTTCGTGTCATTGACTTGGATCATCTCCCAAGTGTAGGCTAATTTGCGCTTGGGGTTATCACTACGGGAGACCTGAACTAAACTTCCAGGAGTGGAAACCCCTGTCATCGGACCCGTATTTGGACAGTGGGCGACGATGGTTTCTCCTGAGGTAAGCTGAATATCGGCAAAAAACCGCTTGTAGCGTCTGAGTAGCGTCCCCGTCTCTAGTGTCGGGTAGCTGTAAATCCAATCGGAGCGATCGTCCATTAATTTTGGGGAACTGTTCACATTACTTAACGAATATATTAAAATAACTTAATATACAGTAACACTCAATGGACTCAACATGGCTAACTCAGATCAACGGAAACAGCGGATCATGGAACACATCAAGCGTTCGATCACAATTCCTCAGCGCGGCTTTTCGCTGAAGTCCGATTCGAGAAAGCAACAGATTATGGATCATATCAAAATGACACGAGGTTAGGGTCAATTGTGATCGATTGAAATCAGCCAGTCTGTCAGGGATAGTTCCGGTTCCCCTTCTCCCCTGCGAAAGTCTCCCCTCCGAAAGAGAAGAGGTTACAAGTAAGTTAGGTACACAGACAGATCCCCGACTTCTCCAACAAGTCAGGGATCTTGCTTGATACCAAGTTGCAGTCTAATGTAGAACTTTCTTTTTCCCGAATCTCCCCATCACCCCCTCACCCCATCTCCCTCTCACCCCATCTCCCCATCTACTCTATCTGCTATCTTTGAACGCAACTTGGTATGAGGCTGTACCTCATCGACCTGAAATCTGCTGTAAATATGTGACAGCGTAAGTCTTGAACAGAGCTAAATTCACTCAATAAATTACGCTTTGATTCAAATAGATTTTTCGATTTTAAAATAAAAATAAGTTAAGCCAAACACAAGAGATTAACGAAACTTTTTGAGTCGCTTTAGCGTCCTTTAAAACGAAATGGATGACTAAAATTCAAGGCTGACTCATGTTTTCAGGAAAACCAAACACGAGAAAACCCCTTTGGACGTCTCTCGCTTCATTAACCTTACTGCTGATGATGGGCAGTTTAATGATGACCTCCTGCGGACTGGTCAAACCCATCAGTGAAACCACGCCACAAGATGAAAATCAGGCAACTGAGAACGATTCAGTCATAGATGCTGATCAAGACGCCGCTGAAGAAAAAACGGAGGCAGAAAAACGGTATGAAGCGGAAGGGATAGACACCACTGCTGATGATGATCCTGAATGATTTCATGCTGAGTCTGGGTCAACTCAAAACAAATACACGTTTTGAACAGATACGCTAAAGTTTAGCCGTTGAACTTATGGAAAAACTGTTCCCTGTTCCCTGTTCCCTGTTCCCTGTTCCCTGTTCCCTACTCTCACCACAAGGCTGATTCAGCAACTCCTAAGAGATAACGGTTTTGTTATCATACAGTGATGGGTTAACACCACTGTTAATGGAAAGTCAGCAAAACTACGATAGCCTAGCCACAACCCTGCGCGATCGCCGAGTTCGTCTCGCCCAGCTTATTGATTTTCCCGTCATTCTCTGGGCGGGACAATCTTGTCCGCGCAACTTTCCGGCAAATCCGTTTCCGTTTCGCGCTAGTAGTCATTTTCTCTACTTTGCCGGTTTACCCCTAGAGGGTGCTGCCATTTATCTCAACCATGGCAGGTTGGAACTGTTTCTGGATGAACCCTCGCCAGCCAGTACCCTTTGGCATGGCGAAATGCCCAAACGAGAGGAGATTGCCCAACAAATTGGTGCTGATGCGGCATTTCCGTTCTCAGACTTAGCCTCACGCACAGCCAATGCTGCAACTCTGGCGGTGCAAGATAGGGCGACGTATCAGCAGCAAGAACAACTGTTAAATCGATGCGTCAACCGGGCTAACGCCCCCGAAGGAATTGACCGAGACTTAGCCAAAGCGATTGTATCCTTGCGACTGTGCCACGACGCGGAGGCATTATCCGAGTTACGCCAAGCCGCCGCCGTGACGGTAGCTGCCCATAAAGCGGGAATGCAGGCAATCAGGGGTAGAGATGTGGCAACGGCATGTCTCTACGAAGCCACAATCCGTGGGGCGATGGAAGGGGTGATTCTTGCCCACAACATGAGTTGTGCTTATGGCAGTATTGTCACCGTTCACGGCGAAGTGTTGCACAATGAACAGTATCACCATCCCTTGCAACCCGGAGATTTACTGTTGGCAGATGTGGGGGCGGAAACGGAGAGGGGATGGGCAGCTGATGTGACTCGTACCTTCCCTGTAACCGGAAGGTTTTCTTCGACGCAGCGCGATATTTACGATACTGTTTTAGCCGCCCATAACGCTTGTATTGAGAAAATTCATCCCGGTGTCGAATATCGCGACATTCATCTGTTAGCCGCCGCCACTCTGACTCAAGGATTAGTGGATTTGGGAATTCTGCGGGGACAGGTATCAGATTTAGTCGAACAAGATGCTCATGCGTTATTCTTTCCCCATGGCGTTGGGCATTTGCTGGGCTTAGATGTGCATGATATGGAAGATTTAGGGGATTTAGCGGGATATGCAGAGGGGCGAGTCAGGAGCGATCGCTTTGGTTTAGGATTTCTACGACTAGATCGACCGTTACAATCGGGAATGCTAGTTACGATTGAACCGGGATTCTATCAAGTTCCAGCTATTTTAAACGATCCAGAACGACGCGCCAAGTATCAAGATGTGGTTAATTGGAATCGTTTAGCTGAGTTTGCTGATGTGCGCGGGATTCGGATTGAGAATGATGTTTTAGTCACTCCGGAGGGTAGTGAAGTCCTCACCGCCGCCTTACCGACTGAGGCAGATGCGATTGAAGAATTGGTTCTATTAGGTGGGAGAAATTAAAGTTAATGGTGGGGATCGTCATTTGTCATAAGCTGTTCGGCATTTAAACCTTAATGTCAATAATGGTGAAATCCTTGCCGTAGTGCGAGCATCTTGCTCGCTACATTGAGCATCTACTGTAAGTTCCACAACTCAAATGAAAACGCTATATGTACGGATTTGAGGAAGATTTACAGTAGAATTTGGACAACAATTGTCCCTGAATTACTATCGACTATTTCCTCCGCTCCTGAATCAAGAACTTGAATCAAGGATAAGTCGCTATCAACTGTTCCTTTTAGATAAATATCTCCGGGTAACTCACCGCCAATATCAATTGAACCGATAATGTCTTGAGTCATCGTATTAAAGTTAAACTGAAAATACTTGCCCGTTGATACACCATCGTTAATAGTACTGTATGTTTTGATCGGGTAATTCGATGGATCAGCAAAAGAAACGGTCAAGCTTTCTAAGGCTTGAGTTGTACCCACTCCTTTTTCTGATAGTATAGCAGGAGCAGTTTTTTCATCATAATTGAATGTTCCTGTCGCCGAATAGCCCTGATTGCCTTGCCAAGTAAAATTAACCGTCATTGCTTCAGCGGGAGCGATGCTAGTCAGGAGGAGGCTTAAGGCTAAACTGGTTACGATAACAAGTTGGACAAAAATACGTTGCATTTTATGGATTCGATCTAAAAAAACAATTCTATGGTAATCAACAGTTCAGAACAGCTTCAAGACGCTGTTAAAGCACTCCGCCCAATTTTTGAAGAGATTGACATCAACGTCAAGGAAAATCTGAAAAAAGTCCTGACGGCTTTTCGTAATTATCGCGTTGGGGTGCATCACTTTGCTGGGGTGAGTGGTTATGGTCATGACGATTTAGGTCGGCAAACCTTAGACCAAGTATTTGCAGAAGTTATGGGTGCTGAAGCAGCAGCCGTGCGAGTTCAATTGGTTTCTGGAACTCATGCGATCGCCTGTTGCTTGTTTGGGGTGTTGCGTCCTGGTGACGAGATGGTATCTGTGGTGGGTGCGCCCTACGATACCTTGGAAGAAGTGATTGGTGTTCGGGGTCAAGGTCAAGGATCATTACAGGAGTTTGGTATTGATTATCGTCAGTTAGAATTAACCGCTGATGGAACCATTGATTGGCAGGCGTTAAAAACAGCGATTGGACAAGATACCCGCTTAGTTTTAATTCAGCGGTCTTGTGGTTATTCTTGGCGTCCCAGTCTTTCTATAGCAGACATCGAAAAAATTGTCCAATGCGTTAAACAGCAAAACCCGAATACAATTTGTTTTGTCGATAACTGTTACGGCGAGTTTATTGAAGACAAAGAACCTCCAGCCGTTGGTGCGGATTTAGTGGCGGGATCGTTGATTAAAAATCCGGGTGGCACGATTGTCACTGCTGGGGGATATATTGCCGGAAAAGCCGAGTTAGTTGAAGCGGCAACCTGTCGATTAACTGCCCCTGGAATTGGCAGTTCTGGCGGGGCGACATTTGAACAAAATCGGTTATTATTTCAAGGACTTTTTCTCGCCCCGCAAATGGTGGGAGAGGCAATTAAGGGAACACATTTAACCGCTTATATCTTTGATCAGTTAGGCTATCTCGTCAATCCTAAACCTATGGCACCTCGCCGGGATGTTATTCAGGCAATTCAGTTAGGTTCACCGGAGAAATTAATCACCTTTTGTCGGGCGATTCAGCAATATTCTCCGATTGGTTCCTATCTCGATCCTGTACCCGCCCAAATGCCAGGATATGAGAGTCAGTTAGTTATGGCAGGAGGAACGTTTATTGATGGGAGTACCTCGGAGTTTTCCGCCGATGGACCGTTGCGAGATCCTTATATCGTATTTTGTCAAGGGGGAACCCATTGGACTCATGTCGCGATCGCACTCGAAGCCGCGATAGAAGCAATATAGGGTCGGGGAATTCGTCAACTTACAGCCCTCCCCCAGCCCCTCTCCATCCCCTTACAGGTGTACTTTGAAAGGGGGGAATCACGCGACAGGGGAGAAAGAGGGAAGTCGGGAAAGTAATAAATTACAATTCCATCCCGAAACTGTAGGGGCGCAAAGACTTGCACCCGATTCAATCGTCACATCTAATCCACAATTTTAGCTGTGTCAATCCAGTCGTGGCGTGGCACACCTTATTTGATGAATTAGAAATACATTCAGAAATTGTAGGGGCGCATGGCGTGCGCCCAATCCAGTCGGTCAATTCGACAAAGGTAAACGCCCTGCCAAAAGCGCTTTCGTGGCAGATTCCCCAGCTAGGCGCAACTGTCGCCTTAACTGCCAATTTAACCCACCCAAGATAATTACCTGAATCAGAAAGGCTTGCAACACCAGTCCTACGGATACATGGCGCATCACATAATCCCAAGGAAATGCTGTAAACAGCCATAACCCGCCCCAATTTTGTCCGGGAAAAATCGATAACACACTCAACAGAGTCGGTGGTAAAACAATTGCCGCGACAACTATCCCAGTTGCCCAGATTCCCCGCTTAGGCGTTTTCATCAACAGCATTAGCTGTGCGATCGCGCTATAGATTAACATCATACTCAGGCTGAGAATTAGACTGGCAAAGACTTGCAGTTTCATGTCAATGTCCACTGACTCCAGTAAAATCCAACCGATTAACGGGAGTGCCACAATCATACAATTCATGGCAATCGCCAATAAACCTGGACTCTTTTCACCCCAAAGTAAATCAGCTATCAACGAAGACTTCACAGTGGAACGATTTTGATGTCGATAACGCGCCCAATCCTGTAAACTTTGACGCTGAGGAGATAGGGCAGCTATTAACCCCAAAAACAGTACCAGATTTAATCCCAGTACGATGTAGAAGTTATCGGGAAACTGAGGAGAATATCCGGAAGTTTTCTCTTGCAGGGCAAAACCTAGGGTGAATGTTATCCAGCAAGCTGTGAGTAAATAGCTTTGGCGTTTACTCAGTAGAGTTGTACCCGGATTCCGAAACTGTCGGTTAAAAGCTTGTCCAATCCAGTATGTCCATAAACCATAGTTAAGCAGTGTCAAGACAACAATGCTGAATCCCATCATTCCCAGGGGTAGGTTAA
Organism: uncultured Coleofasciculus sp.; assembly: GCA_964574085.1. GTDB lineage: Bacteria > Cyanobacteriota > Cyanobacteriia > Cyanobacteriales > Coleofasciculaceae > Coleofasciculus. The sequence goes on along the minus strand of CAZNNK010000217.1, from coordinate 2,050 downwards.
AAAATTGCCACGCTTGGATTTTTCCCAAGTTAAAGGGAAAACTGGTATAAGGTGAATTAGTTTCATCGACAAGATAAGGGAATAACACTGATGGAGAAAACAGACTTAACCAATCTAGAGAACTATTGGTAATGGGTTTATAATTCGCCATCAACAAAAATGTAAAAACTGCCCCACTGCCTAACCACGCTTGGAACCCACTAAACCAGGAACCAAACAAGCCAAATAACAGCGCTGCACTGAAGAAAAACCCACTACTGGCGATGAGTATCACCCAGAAACTAATAATTTCTGCTAAGGGAATTTTGCCAGATAAACCTGACCACAGATGAAAAGGTAAAGCGATTGCAATGGCTAGATAGAGGAGAATGGGAACGCCTAAGAGTTTACCTAGCCAAAACTGCCCTGTTGACTGAGGGCTGAGTCGGATAAAATTCAGTGTACCGCGTCGTTCTTCATGACCCAGGTTAGCAATTAGCATGTAACTACCAATAACTAAGAGGGCAAAGAAAACAACCAAACTGAGGGATATGAACATGTCGCGATAGTGATCTTGCCACCAAAGCTGTATATCCAGTTCACTCAGGTGGCGACGAGGGTAATTGCCCGACCAAGAAAAGAACAGCAAAAATTGACCCACTAAGGATATAATCAGTGCGATCGCGATATTTCGTCCCTTAAGACGACCTTTAACTTCCCGCAATAGCTGCGGGTTCCATTCGCCAATGCGATCGATCCAAGTTAGTCGCATAATTGAGAATCTCCTAATTGAACAATAAAGAATAATGTTTGTCGTTTTCACCCAAGGTGGTTGGTGAGACTTCAGCGCACTTTCGCTGAATGAGGCAAAGCATTAGGATTGGCAAATAGCGGTTTTGACGCCGATTCACCGACAGGTTTTAACTGACGAGTTAATTGCAAAATTAACCCTGTCATGATTACCCATTGACCCAATAAACTAAACAAGGCGGTAAAGACAGATGTCTGTTCTAAGATAATCCAAGGCGCACCAAATACTGACACAAGCCATAATCCGGGCAATTGTATTCCTGAAGTGGAGTCCGCTTGTATGATAGATAAAATCACTAGAGGAATAAAAATCGCCATACTCAGCATACTTCCTGCCCAAATCGCCGCTTTTTTGCGTCGGATTATCAACATCAATTGAATGAGAAGGGCGTAGCATCCAATTAAATTAGCACAAAGTAACAATCCCGCGATCGCTTTCACTTTGTCATCGACACCAGTGGGAAACAGCAGGAACCACGGGAACCAAACCATTGCCGTAATTGCTAAATTTACCGCGATCGCAACGGATGAAGGACTCTTTTCACCCCAAAGCCAATCCTGCCACGATACTGGCATATTGTTAACCGTTGCATGATCACGTTGAAATTGCCCGTACCTTGACCAATCTAACAAACTTTGTCGTTGCGGCGAAATTGCAAAACTAACCGCTAATAAGACAACCAAGCTAAACAGAGAAATTCCAAACAGACAGCCAAATAGTGCATCTTGGCTAGTTAAAAACTGGCGGGGAAGTGACCAAAATAATCCCAATAGCCAAACTTGAACACTTCCTACTAACCAGTAACTCTGTTGTTTACTTAATAGCGTGCCATTGGGATTGCGGAACATACGATTAGTCGCTTGCCAAACCCAGTAGGCGCTAGTGCTAATTGTTATTAGTGTCCATAGAATTAGCTGCCAAGGTTCATCACTCAGATGCCAAATAAACCAATACCAATCACCCAGATCTTGGTAGGTCAACTTTTGCCAATTCAAATACAAATCCAGTAAACCCAGAAAAGAACTACCTAACCACGCCCCGACTAGACTAGCTGCTAAGCCTTGATAGGAGGCTTGAGTTAAGGAAGCATTGAGTAATCCTACACTATAGAACAACCCACAAGTGACCAGAGTTAAAGCATAAAAACTGATTATCCAAGCCAAGGGGACACCGGCGGCAATTCCTGCACCCCAATGTAGAGGAACAGCCAAACTTAATCCCAGGTAAACTAATATCGGCACACCAAGTATTTTTCCCCAC
>CAZNNK010000216.1:0-8804 GCA_964574085.1 uncultured Coleofasciculus sp. | reverse complement strand
GGGATGGAGCACAAGTTTTAGCAAACACATTTGACCAAGGTCGGGCGGGAATTTTAGTGGTGAATGCCTCTGAGTCTATGGAACTGAGCGGAACATCGGCTGATGGTCGGTTTTCTAGTCAGTTATTCTTTGATACTCATGGTGCTGGCGATGCTGGCAACTTGGAAATTAACACGGGGCAATTGATTATCCGAAATGGGACACAGATATCAGCTAGGACTTTTGATGCAGGTCAGGGAGGGATTTTGGCTATTAATGCTTCCGAATTGGTTGAAGTCAGTGGCACATCTGCTGATGGTCAGCATTCCAGTGCTTTGCTGCTTGATAGTCGTGGTTCTGGTGATGCCAGAGGGATTGTGATTGAAACGGGACGCTTGGTTGTTCAGGATGGGGCACACATAACAGTCAGTGGTGAGGATTCAGGCTCTCCAGGTAATTTAGAAATTACAGCAGATTCTATTTTCTTAAACAACCAAGGAGAACTTACGGCGATAACTGAATCCGGTAAGGGCGGCAACATTCGACTGAAGGTAGATGAAACAGTCCTGCTGCGCTACAACAGCAACATTTTGACCGACGCCCGTGGTTCGGGAAATGGAGGCGATATTACGATAAATGCTGGTGTTGCTGTCCTTGCCATCCTTTCAGAAAACAGTGACATCGCTGCCACAGCTATTGAGGGTCAAGGGGGTAATATTTATGTTACTGCTCCCATTGTCGAGGAATTCAGCCGCCCAGAACGGTTAGTTAGAACGCCGGAAAGTGATCTCAGTGTGAGTTCCGAGTTAGGAATAGACGGTATAAGAGATGTCAACATAGAGGTTCGACCTCAGCCAGAACCCTTACCAGACTATTTTTTAGATGCGGAAATAGCACAAGGTTGTCAACCCGGAGAGGTGAACGCTAATCGATTTTATAATATTGGTCACGGCGGATTACCCCCCACTCCCAATGAAACCCTCAGTAGTAATGCCCTTGGCGTTCCCGATTGGGTTTCCCTTGCTTCAGAAAATTCCACCTCAGCGACCCATCCTACCAGAAATCGGATTATCGAAGCCCAAGGCTGGATGAAACGTCCTGATGGGACAGTCGTGCTGACGGCTGAATCGACGACTAGGACGCTTTTACCTGCCTGTGTTACCACCATCAAAGTGAAAGATTAATCGGAAAAAAGTTACGCGGAATGGTCGCCTCGGTAACGACTTCCTCAGGGGAGTGAGGGTGAGTTCCTCGTCAACAATGTCCAAACTCAAACCCAACTGAACCAGACGCGGTATGGCTTCTACTATGCCATCTCTTCTGGTGAAAAATTCCTATCAGGACGATATTGACAGATTAAGCAAAATATGCATAAACCAAGAAAGGACAGCGCGATCGCACAATGTTTGAGAAAGATGTGGGTAATGCATAGCCAGCTTGGGAGAGGGGAACAAGGGATTCCCGGAGTGGGAGTACACTTCCCCATTGAGACGTGCGCCCTGATAATAGAAGAGTAGGAGCATAAGAGGTATGGTACTGGCTTGCTGCATTTTTTTTCGTAGTGCGAGCATCTTGCTCGCTACTAAAGTGCTAAAGCAATTGAGGCACTCGCATTACTTACTAGAACGTCAGTCAAGTATTCCGAGACACCGGGTTAAGAGTGAGGATGACAACGCCATATCAACCATTCATCCTTCTCCGAGCCGGTTTCTTGACCAGATATCCTAGCAACCAGTTAAATAGGTAACAGGTTATGACTATTTTTGATACCAAGATTACCATGGCTAGGGCGCACGTCGGGAATAGGGCGCAGGTCGGGAATAGGGCGCAGGTCGGGAACAGGGCGCAGGTCGGGAATAGGGCGCACGTCGGGAATAGGGCGCACGTCGGTGCGCCCCTACGGAAACCCAATGTTAAACCTGTTTCAACGGGGTTTAAGTTGCTCTCAGAAATTTATTTTAAGGGGTTCTCTAACCTGTTAACTTTATTATTAAGCGCCGCCCTCTTCCCCACTGTCATCTCTATCCCAGCTTTTGCCCAATTTCCCCAAACCAACACGAATCCATCACAACTTTTACAACAAAGCCGAACTCTCTACGAAAACGGACAATTTTCTCAGGCGATAACGTCCCTCCAACAAGCGGCTACTGCTTTCCAAGCCATCGGTGATACACAGCAACAAGCCATGGCATTGACCAATCTTTCCTTAGCTTATCAACAACTGCGACAATGGCAAGATGCCGAAGCCGCTATCACTAAAAGTCTGAATTTATTACAATCTAATCCCGATAACTCCTCACAACACTTAAACCTGCTCGCCCAAACTCTGACAATTCAGGGACGCCTACACCTTACCATTGGTAACCCAGAAGCCGCCCTAAAAAGTTGGCAAGATTCAGCCGAAATTTATACTCAACTGAAGCATCAAACAGGAATCACGCAAAGTAACATTTATCAAAGCCTTGCGTTACAAGAACTAGGACGTTACCGCCAAGCCCTGAGAACTCTACTTGAACTTAATCCATCCTTACCCAACCAACCCGATTCTCTACTCAAAGCTATCGGATTACGCAGTCTGGGCAATCTGCTGCGTATTGTCGGACAGGTTGAATCATTAGATGAATTATTCCCTCAACCCAAAGATACAGAAAACTATGACTATTTAGACCAATCCAAACACCTCTTAGACCTCAGTTTAACCCTCGCTCAACAATTACAATCTCCCCAAGAAACTGGCGAAGCTTTCCTCGGTTTAGGTAACACCGCCCGCGCCGCCTATACCCGTGCTAAAGACGCCTACGATCGCCTGCAAATCCCGATTGACCGAAATCGCGCCAATGACCAGGTTACAGCCGCTCTCGCCGCCTATCAACAAGCCGCAATCACAACCCCTTCCCCCTCTACCCGTATTCAAGCACAACTGAATCAATTGAGCTTGGTGATTGACTATCAAGAATGGTTGGCAAAAACTGCACCACATTTAGCCAAAACCGCTCCATCTTCTCCTCTAAAGGCTCAACTCGAAACCTTACCCCAACTCCAGGCGCAAATTGACGTCTTACCCCTAAATCGCACGGCTATTTATGTTCGGATTAACTTCGCCCAAAGCCTGACCCAATTACTCTCGCTCACCAAGCAAACCCATCTGAAATTAAATTCCCAGATCAACAATTCCGTCATAGAACAACTCTTACTCACCGCCATTGACCAAGCCAAACATCTCAACGATAAACGAGCACAAGCCCACGCATTGGGAAATCTCGGCAGTCTTTATGAACAAAATCAACAATGGAAATCCGCCCAAACCTTAACCGAAAATGCGCTGATTTTGAGTGAAGCCATCAAAGCCAAAGACTTAGCCTATCAATGGCAATGGCAACTGGGACGAGTGTTAAAAGAACAAGGAGAAAAACAAAGCGCGATCGCGGCTTATTCGGAAGCGGTAACTAGCCTGGATTCCTTACGGGGCGATTTAATCAGCCTCAATAATCCCGACTTACAATTCTCCTTTCGGGATCATATCGAACCTGTCTATCGAGAACTCGTGGATTTACTCCTCTCTCAGCCGGATGAAACTAGCCGAAAACCCAGCCAAGCCAACCTAAAAAAAGCCCGTCAACTTATCGAAGACTTGCAAGTGGCAGAACTAGAAAACTTCCTTCGCTGTCGCTTATCTGACGCTACCACCTTACCCATTGATCGGGCGATTGATGAACAGAATTTGAATGCTGCAATTATCTATCCAATTATCCTGGATAACCGGATTGAAATTATTCTAAAATTACCCCAACAATCGGAACTCATCCACACCACCACATTGATTCCGAAAGCGGACGTTGAACGCACTATCGCAGAACTCCAAAATGATATCCAAGAATACAAAACAGGGTTAGATCCTAATTCCCGATTTCGTTTAATTTATGATTGGCTAATTGCCCCTATTGAAAACGACTTAACCCAAACTAAACAACTAGAAACTTTAGTCTTTGTCTTAGATAGCGCGTTCAGAACAATTCCCATGGCAACCCTGTACGATGGAGAACAATACCTGATCGAAACCTATAGTATTGCCCTGAATATTGGTCTTCAATTTTCCCAAAGCGAATCCTGGCAATCCCAACAATTCCAACTACTAACGGCTGGACTTAGTGAAGCCCGTCATGGGTTTAAATCCCTTCCTTATGTTGAGGATGAATTAGCACAAATTCAATCGAATCTTCCTCATAGCCAAATCTTACTCAATTCAGCATTTACTAGGCAAACGTTTCAAAACCAAATTAATTCTCAACCCTTTGGCGTCGTACATTTAGCCACTCATGGACAATTTAGTTCGAGTCCAGATGAAACCTTTATTCTCGCTTATGATCAACCGATTAATGTTAATCAACTCAATCAATTCCTACAAACCCACACCGAAAACCGCCCGGATGGGATTGAACTACTGGTGCTGAGTGCTTGTCAAACCGCCACAGGGGATCAACGGGCGACGTTAGGCATTGCGGGGATCTCAGTCAGGGCGGGGGCGCGGAGTGCGATCGCGTCTTTATTTAATGTCAATGATAATTCTACCGCTTTGCTAATGAGTCAATTTTACCAAGAACTGGCACAACCCAATATTACCAAAGCCGAAGCTCTGCGTCGCGCTCAGATCCGTTTACTGCAACAAGAAAGCTATCAGAGTCCCTATTATTGGTCTCCCTATATTCTGGTGGGAAATTGGCAGTAAGAGAGTACAAGGGTACAAGGGTACAAGGGTACAAGGGTAAGAGGGTACAAGGGTAAATTGGCAACCCGACTAGCGGTATCAAATCGATACGTTGCCTACCCTTAACAATTAAGGCAGAAGGTAGAGGTTCGGAAGCGATTTCCGAGGACATCTTTACCTGAACTCCCGGCAAACGGTAATATTCACTACAGTTCTAGATCAGATTTAGACCAATCTTGTAATACGTAGGTCTCCATTCATTTGGAGAAAACCGCCAGTGAAGTGGTGGAAAGGTACATCAAAGGAGGAGGGGTGTAGTAAACGTGGCAGTACAGTGGGATCTCTACAATCCAGAAGACTTCTATGATGAGCTGTTTTCAGCCAAAGGGCAGCCACGACCATCAGCCGCTGCCCTGATTAAGTGGATGCAGGGACTGCGCCCTGATGAACTCCAGCGACACCGGGAAACGGCTCAAGTTGCTCTGCTCAAGTTAGGCGTAACCTTTAGCGTCTACAGTGATAATCAGGGCATCGAACGGGTGTTCCCTTTTGATATCATTCCCCGGATTATCTCGGCTCAGGAATGGCAAACCTTAGAGAAAGGACTCAAACAGCGGATTCAAGCACTGAACCTCTTCCTCAACGATATGTATGGGGAACAGCGTATTCTCAACGATGGCAAAATCCCCCACGAAGTTGTGTTTTCGGCAACGGGATTTCTCAAGCCTTGCGTCGGCTTAAACCCCCCAAGCGATGTCTGGTGTCACATTACTGGAACCGATTTAGTGCGCGATCGCCAGGGTCAATGGTATGTTCTGGAAGATAACCTGCGTGTACCTTCGGGGATCTCATACGTCCTGGAAAATCGGCGGGTGATGAAAAGTACATTCCCAGCCGTTTTCCAAACCCTGGCAATTAAGCCCGTGGACGATTATCCTAGCCATTTGCTAGAAACCCTGCTCAATTTAGCGCCACCTCAACTCCCTGATCCCACTGTAGTTGTTCTTACTCCCGGTATTTACAACTCCGCCTACTTTGAACATTCCTTTTTAGCCCAGCAAATGGGGGTGGAACTGGTTGAAGGTCGGGATTTAGTCGTCGTGGATGGCTATTTGCAAATGCGGACGACGAAAGGACTGCGGCGAGTGGATGTGGTGTATCGTCGTGTGGATGATGACTTTTTAGATCCCCACGTCTTTCGTCCTGATTCCCTCTTAGGTGTACCTGGACTGATGGAGGTGTATCGCCAAGGGCGAGTCGCCTTAGCCAACGCACCCGGAACAGGCGTAGCCGATGATAAGGTGGTCTATGCTTATGTCCCCGAAATGATTCGCTATTACCTGGGAGAAGAACCAATCTTATCCAATGTTCCTACCTATTTATGTTGGCAAGAACAAGACCGTAACTATGTCCTGAATAACTTAGAAAAATTAGTGGTTAAGTCTGCCAATGAGTCGGGGGGATATGGTATGTTAGTGGGTTCAAGTTCCACGGAGGTGGAACGGGCAGAGTTTGCTGAACGGATTAAAGCCAATCCTCGCAATTATATTGCCCAACCCATCCTTTGCTTGTCGCGAGTGCCAACCTTGATTGATGATCAGGTAGAAGGACGACATGTCGATTTGCGTCCTTATATTTTGCATCGGGGAGATGATATTTATGTCCATCCCGGTGGATTAACCCGTGTGGCGTTGAGAAAGGGTTCTCTGGTGGTGAATTCATCCCAAGGGGGCGGAAGTAAAGATACGTGGGTGCTGAATCACTTTCATGAATGATGCATGAATTACCCTGTTCCAGGGCTAGTCCTTTGTTCATAACTTCCTTGGACTTTGGACTAATGACATAAGACAAAGGACGAATAACTACTTATGCTAAGTCGGGTTGCTGATTCTATCTACTGGCTCAATCGCTATATCGAACGGGCAGAAAATATTGCCCGATTTGTGGATGTTAACTTAAATTCCATGCTGGATATGCCACCTGGAGTGACTCAGCAGTGGGAACCCTTGGTGATTACAACGGGGGATCGAGATTTATTCCGGGAACGCTACGGCGAGGCTACCTCGGACAATGTTATCCACTTCCTCACATTTGACTCGAACTATCCCAATTCAATTTTATCGGTACTCCAACTTGCTCGCGAGAATGCCCGTTCGGTTCGGGAAGTGATATCTTCAGAAATGTGGGAAGAGGTCAATCAATTTTTCCTCATGGTTAAAGAGGCGTCTCAAGGAGGAGCATTGGGAACATTGCCTGATTTTTTCACCCAAGTCAAACTGGCTAGCCATCGCTTTGCTGGGGTTATGGATGCCACGATGACCCATAATGAGGGATGGAATTTTGGGCAAATGGGTAGATTATTAGAACGGGCAGATAAAACAACCCGAATTCTCGATGTGAAGTATTTTGTATTACTTCCGTCGGTACAGTGGGTCGGAACGCCATTGGATCAAATTCAATGGATGGCACTGCTCAAATCTGCCAGTGCTTATGAAATGTATCGCAAATCCCAGCATCGAATTACACCCCCCGGTGTCGCGGAATTTCTGATTCTCAACCGCCAGTTCCCTCGCTCAATTCACTTCTGTCTGGCGCAAGCTGAACAATCATTGCATCAAATTACTAGCACCCCCCGTGGAACCTGGTGCAACCCAGCAGAACGGGCGTTAGGGCGCTTGTGTTCGCGACTCGGATATCTGACCATAGAAGATGTTTTTGAGAATGGCTTGCATGAGTTTTTGAATCAAATGCAAATTGAAATTAATCAAGTCGGTGAGCAAATCTCGACAACATTTTGTGCAGTAGAACCTGTAGTCTAGTGCAACGGGCGTGAAAATACTTGAGCAGCTTTGTAGGTGTGGAGGAGTAGGGGGAGATGGGTGAGGGGGAGATGGGGCTTGGTAAGCTGTCATGCATTTAAATTGGGTATTAGTAGCGAGCCAGATGCTCAATGTAGCGAGCAAGATGCTCGCACTACGGCAAGGATGAGAGCCATTATTGACATTAAGGTTTAAATGCCGAACAGCTTAACTAAGCCCGTACATTTTTATTATGGGTGATGGGTCCGGACATCATATTAGCTGTTGGTGTTATTTTTGCCTTCTTGCAAGGTGCAGGGGTACAGAGGAGCAGGGGAGATTAAATTAAATATAGTGCGTTATAAAATTTGCCATACCACAACTTATACCTATAATCAGTCCGTTATTTTAAAACCTCATATCGTGAGGTTACGTCCCCGGTGTGACGGGACTCAGACACTGCATTCATTTACATTGGATGTTGAACCTAAACCTGAGAAAATTGCTGAGATTATCGAACTCGATGGAAACGCGATCGCGAGACTTCTATTTAATACCAGTACCGAACAATTAACGATCAGTGCTACCTCAGTTGTGGAAACCTGTCGAACCAATCCCGATACCATTCAACTGGAATCCTGGGCGACTCAGTTACCGATTAAGTACCCCGACTACTGGTTCTCTCAGTTACAGCCTTATCAGCGATTTTATGACCCTACCTCAGGCGATTCAATCCAACAGTTTGCCCAGGATATTTACCATCAAGTTAATGGCGATACTGTTAACTTTGTCAAAACAGTTAACCAATATCTCCACACCCGTTGTAAACCCCAATATCGGGAAAAAGGCGCACCTCGGTCTCCTAGTAAAACCTGGCACTTAAAGAAAGGCTCTTGTCGCGATTTAGCGGTGCTATTCATGGACGTTTGTCGGGTGATGGGATTAGGCGCACGGTTTGTCAGTGGGTATCAGGAAGGGAATCTAGAGCGATCGCAACGATATCTTCATGCTTGGGTCGAGATTTACTTACCCGGTGCAGGCTGGCAAGGCTATGATCCTAATCAAGGTGTTGTGGTCACAGATCGTCATATTCCCCTCGTGGCTTGTGCTATACCCCGGTATGCTGCTCCGATTTCCGGTGCGATCGCGACAACGAAATCGGTGGGTGAAGGGGGTAAGAAAATTGAGTCTGATATGAAGATTAATTTGTCGATTGCCAGAGATGAATATAGCGGTTTTCAGTCTGATACCATACATCTATCATAGCTGAATAAGTCTTGTGGTGAGGGGGAGCGGGGGAAGCTGGGGGAGATGGGGGAGAT